>JAEVHO010000017.1 GCA_016802835.1 Micromonospora sp. ATA32
CTGGTACGCCCAGAGCCGGCGCGCCTCGGCCAGGCGTCGGCGGTCAACCCGACCACCAGGGTTCCCTCGGTGCGGTAGCCGATGTCCGCCCCGGCGGCCTGGGCCAGCTCGGCGGCGAAGCCCGGCCAGCGGGCGGCGGAGTCGGCGAGCAGCCCGGTCAGCTCGTGCTCGCCGAAGTACGCCTCGGCGACCGGGGAGAGCATCCCGGCAGCGACGTGGGACGCGCCGGAGCCCGGAGCGGGATCGTGCACGACGACCCGCAGCCCGCGGGCGGCGCAACGCCAGGCGATCGCCAGCCCGACCGGTCCCGCCCCCCACCACGGCAACGTCCGGTCGGGTCAGCACGTCAGTGCCCCGAGCAGTTCCGCTGCAGCTCGGGCGGGATCTGCGGATCCGGAGAGCGCCCCCGGCCACCGCCACCCCGTACGCCCCGGCGGCCCGCAGCGCCGGCACAGACGCGGCGGTCACCCCGCCGATGGCGATCACCGGCACGTCGACCGCCTCGACGACGGCGCGTACCCCGTTCGGGCCGATCGGGGCCGGCAGCCCGCTCTTGGTGCTGGTGGCGTGGCAGGGGCCGACGCCCAGGTAGCTGGCACCGGCGGCGACGGCCTCGGTGGCGGCGCCCGGTTCCCGGGCGGTGGCGCCGAGGACGGCGGTGGAGCCGAGCACCCTGGCGGGCCGTCCCGACGCAGGTCGTCCGCGCGACGTGCCGCCCGCGGCGCCCACCGCCAGCGCCACGTGCAGCCGGTCGTTTGACCAGGCAGGTCGGCCCCGTACGGCGCGCAGAGCGTGACCACCCGGCGGGCCAGGTCGTACGCCTCGCGGTCGGTGGCGTCGTCGGTCACCCGGACCTGGACGACCAGTTCGGCGCGGGCCACCGCGACGGCGGCCCGGACCACGGCGAGCGGATCGCGCCCCGGTCGGGTGTCGGTGATCAGATGCAGTCGTCCCAGGGACGGCACGGCAACTCTCCTCCCTGCGCCGGCATTACCCGGATCAGGTTCGACGGTCGGGGGCTGTCAGCCCCCCTCTCAGCCCGGTGCACCGGGCTCCCGTGGGTTACTTGCGTGTCACCGTACGACGGATCGCCGGATCCGCCAAGGCCGGGGTGCGGATTTCACACCGACCGTCCGAACACGACGGCCGGGGCAGCGGTCACCGTGTGCTCACGCCATGCTGTCCGGATGCCCTCCGCCCCCCGCGTCCCTCGACCCGCCAGCAGGAGCGGACGGGGCACGGGTGACCGCCGCCCGCCGACAACCCGGCGGGCGGCGGCAGCGCGTTCAGAGGATGGCGTCGAGGGCGGCGAGGTCGTCGTCGCTCGGCTGCCAGGTGCCGGCCTCGGCGTTCGCCCGGACCTGCTCCGGGGTGGTGGCGCCGGCGATGACCGAGGTCACCGCGGGCTGGGCGGCCAGCCCGCCGATGGCGACCTGGAGCATGGTGAGCCCGCGCTCGGCGGCGTACGCCTCGATCGCCTCGATGGTGTCCCACCTGGCGGCGGCGAGGCGCTCGGCGTACCGGCCGCCGCCGGAGAGCCGACTGCCGGCCGGCGGCTGCTCGCCCCGCTTGTACTTGCCGGTGAGCAGGCCGTTGGCGAGCGGGAAGAACGGCAGCAGGCCTAGTCCGAAGCGCTCGCAGGCCGGCACCACCTCCGCCTCGACGCCCCGATCGAGCAGGCTGTAGTGGTTCTGGGCGCTGACGAACCGGGCCCGTCCCTGGGACGAGGCGGTCCAGTCGGCGTCGGCGATCTGCCAGCCGGCGAAGTTGGAGTTGCCCAGGTAGCGCACCTTGCCGGCGCGCACCAGGTCGTCCAGTGCGGCGAGCGTCTCGTCGATCGGCGTACCGGGGTCGGGCTCGTGCATCTGGTACAGGTCGATGTGGTCGGTGCCGAGCCGGCGCAGCGACGCCTCCACCGCCCGGGCGATGTAGCGCCGGGCGCCGCGGGCGCCGAAGTCCGGGCCGTTCATGCCGTGCATGTCCATGCCGAACTTGGTGGCCACCACGACGTCGTCGCGGCGTCCCTTCAGCGCGGCGCCGAGCAGTTCCTCGGAGGCGCCCTGCGGCTCGCCGTAGATGTCGGCGGTGTCGAAGAGGGTGATCCCGGCGTTCAGCGCGGTGTCCACGACCGCACGGGTGCCGTCGAGGTCGAGCTTGCGGCCAAAGTTGTTGCAGCCGATGCCGACAACGGACACGACGAGCCCGGAGTCGCCCAACCGGCGGTAGGTCATCTCAGTCACGAGATCCACCCTATGCCGGCCGGCCCGGCACCCGGCCCGCACCCGGCGAACGGGGCGGGGACCGACGCCGCGCCCGGCCCGCACCCGGCACCCAGCCCGGACGGCGATCGCAGCTCAACCGACGTCCCAGACCGGCGCCGGGGTCTCCACCACCTCGCCGTCGCCCCCGAACAGCACGAACCGGTCGAAGGAGCGGGTGAACCAGCGGTCGTGGGTGACCGCGATCACCGTGCCCGCGAAGGCGGCCAGGCCCGCCTCCAGCGCCTCCGCGGAGGCCAGGTCCAGGTTGTCGGTGGGCTCGTCGAGCAGCAGCAACGTCGCGCCGGACAGCTCCAGCAGCAGCACGAGGAAGCGTGCCTGCTGCCCACCGGAGAGGGTGCCGAAGCGCTGGTCGCCCTGCCCCGCCAGCTCGTACCGACTCAGCGCGGCCATGGCGCCGTGCCGGTCCATGCCGGCCCGGTGGTCGTCGCCCCGCCAGAGGATCTCGACCAGCGTCTTCCCCATCAGCTCGGGCCGGTCGTGGGTCTGCGAGAAGTGGCCGGGGCGGACCCGGGCGCCGAGCCGGACCATCCCGTCGTGGGCGACCGGGGCCAGCGCGTGCGCGCCGTCGACCGGCCCGTTCGCCGGGTCGGGGTCGGTGCCGCCCCGGGCGAGCAGCCGCAGGAAGTGTGACTTGCCCGTCCCGTTGGCGCCGAGCACCGCGAGCCGGTCGCCATACCAGATCTCCAGGTCGAACGGGTAGGTCAGGCCGTCGAGCTCCAGCTGGTCGCAGATCACCGCGCGCTTGCCGGTCCGCCCGCCCGTCAGCCGGATCCGGATGTCCTGGTCCTTCGGGGGTACGGGCGGCGGCCCGGCCTCCTCGAACCTGCGCAGGCGGGTCTGCGCAGACTGGTACCGGGAGGCCATGTCCGAGTTGTACGCGGCCTTCTGCTTGTACATCAGCATCAGCTCGCGCAGCTTCTGGTGCTCCTCGTCCCAGCGCTTGCGCAGTTCGTCCAGCCGGGCGTGCCGGGCCACCCGAGCCTCGTGCCAGCTGGCGAAGCCGGCGGGGTGCACCCAGGCGCCGCCGCCCTCGACCGCGACCACCCGGTCGGCGGTCCGGGCCAGCAGTTCCCGGTCGTGCGAGACGTAGAGCACCGACTTGGCCGACTCGCGCAGCCGGTCCTCCAGCCAGCGCTTGCCGGGCACGTCGAGGAAGTTGTCCGGCTCGTCGAGGAGCAGCACCTCGTCGGTGCCGCGGAGCAGCAACTCCAGCGCGAACCGCTTCTGCTGACCGCCTGAGAGGGTCCGCACCGGACGGTCCCGGGCGGTGTCCCAGGGCAGGTCGAGCACGATGACGGAGACGGTGTCGAAGAGCACCTCCGCGTCGTACCCGCCGGCCTCGCCCCAGGCCGCGAGCGCGTCCGCGTACGCCAGCTGCGCCCGGCCGGCGGCGGTGCTGTACTTGCCACGGACCTCGGCCGCCCGCATGGCCGCCTCGGTGTCGGTGAGCCGGCGGCCGGCGTCGCGCAGCGCCGGCGGGCCGAGCGACAGGGCCAGGTCGGCGAGCGTGGAGTCATCGCCGATCATGCCGATGAACTGCCGCATCACACCCAGGCCGCCGGAGCGGGAGATGGCGCCGTCGCGCACCGGCAGGTCGCCCGCCACCATCCGGAGCAGGGTCGTCTTGCCGGCGCCGTTCGGCCCGACCAGGGCGACCTTGGCGCCCTCACCGACCCGGAACGACACGTCGGTGAAGAGTTCCCTGCCGTCGGGCAGGATGTGCCCCACCGTCGCCACGTCCACGTATCCCACGCCGGCATCCTGCCCGAGGGGCCGCGCCGGGCGACATCCAATTACCGGGTGACCCGCAGCACCCGGTAGCCCTTCTGGCTGGCCTGCCGCTCGACCTGCCAGCCCTGCTCGGTCAACCAGCGGTGCAGCGAGTCGCCGCCGAGGTGACGGGCGATCACCAGCCAGGCGACCCCGTCCGGGGTGAGCCGGGGCAGCCAGTGCAGCAGCAGCTCGTGCAGGCCTTCCTTGCCGATCCGGATCGGCGGGTTGGACCAGAGCTGGGCGAAGCTGAGGTCGTCCGGCACATCCTCCGGGGCTGCCACCCGGACCCGGTCGGCCGCGCCGACCCGCTTCGCGTTGGCCGCGGTGAGGGCACGCGCCCGTTCGTTGACGTCGACCGCCCAGACGGTGGCCGACGGCGCGGCCGTGGCGAGCACGCAGGTGATCGGCCCGAAGCCGCAGCCGAGATCGAGCAGTGGGCCGGTCACGTCGTCCGACGGCAGCTCGGCCTTGCGCAGCAGCACCGCCGTGCCGGGGTCGAGGCGGGTGGCGGAGAAGACGCCCCCGGCGGAGGTCAGGGTGTAGTCGCGCCCGGCGACGGAGAACTCGACCTCCCGCGGGTGGGCGGCGGTTCCGGGTTCAGCGGTGAAGTAGTGGTCGCCGGTCACGCCCGCATTCTCGCACCGGCCCGGAACCGGGCCGCCGACGCCTCCGGCGGAAGACCCGGGACCCGCCCACGCCACAATTTCCCATTATTACCCCCTAAAGGGACAATGGGCCCTACTGTGGGCGGCATGGTGTATCGGTACGAGTCCGATGAGGACGCATCCGCGGAGTACCCACGGCCCGGGACCGAGCTGTCCGTGCTCGCAGTCGGTCCGCCCGCGCCCGCCGGACCCTCCCCGTCCCGCTTTCCCACACCGTCGCTGCCCCGGACCACCCGGACCACCCGGGTCGCCCTGCCCGCCGCCGACCCGGTCCCGGTCAGGTCCTCGCCCCCCGCCGCCGCCACCGACCGCTCGGGTCTACACCTCGACCCAGGACCTGCCCCGGTCCCGGACCAGGACCTGCCCCGGTCCCGGACCCAGGACCTGCCCCGGTCCCGTCCAGCCGAGGACAACGACGGCGGTGGTGGCGGCGGTGGCGGCGGTGGCGGTCGGCTCTGGCAGGTGCTGATCGGCGGCGCCGCGGTGCTGGTCCTGCTCGCACTCTGCGGCCTGGGCGCCGCCGCCCTGCTCGCCGACCGGACGCCGGACCCGCAGGCCGCGGTGCCGGCCGAGCCGTCGGCCGCCATTCCCTCACCTACGCCCGGACGGCAGGACATCGACTCCCGGGACACCGACCAGGCGCCGCTGACCGCCAAGGAGGTGTTCCCCGGCAAGCAGCTGGCGGTCGCCGACGGCCAGCCGGCGTACGCGGTGCTCAAGACCCAGGCCAGCGGCAGCTGCGCGGTCGCCGCCACCGGTGAGGTAGCCGACCTGCTGGTCCGGCTCGGCTGCAACCAGGTGGTCCGGGCCACGCTCCGCTCCCCCGACGGGGATCACCTGGTCACCACCGGCCTGTTCAACCTGACGGACCTGGCCACCGCCCAGCGGGTCCGGGACCGGATCCGGCCGCTGCTCGACGAGCGGCAGGGCCGGTTCCGCGGTATGCCCGCCGGTGACGACACCGAGGCGGTGGGCAGTGCCGCCGCACGGGTCGGCTGGCAGGTGCGCGGGCACTACGTCGCCTACTGTCTGGTGACCCGGGCCGACGGCGAGCCGATCAAGGCCGGCGACGCCCCGGCCCGCGAGATCCTCTACGACATGATCGAGCTGTACCTTAACCGCGTCGTGCTGGAGCGCCGGGTAGCCGGCGGAACGGCCAGCCAGCCGACGGTGACGCCGGGGCGGACCACCGGCAGCCAGAGCGGCGCCGCGACACCCAACGGCGAGTGACCCGATCGGGACGATCCCGACCGTCGGCGCCGACGTCGGCCCACGTCCGCGGCTCGCGGAACCGACCGGCGCGCCCGGTCAGGCCTCGACCGTCGGGAGCCGCAGCCGACGGGTGAGGTCGGCGCGGCGGGCGTACTCGGTGGGGTCGTCCGGGTAGCCGACCGCGATCAGGGTCAGCCCGTGCGCCGGCGCCACGGTGACCTCACTGGACCGTTCGCGCCGGGTGAGCAGGCTGCCCGGCCACTCGACCGGGCGGCGGCCGTCGCCGGCGACCAGCATCGCACCGACCAGGCTGCGCACCATCGCCTGGCAGAACGCGTCGGCCTGGACGGTGGCGACCAGCACGCCGTCCGGGTCACGCCGCCAGTCCAACCGGGTCACCTCGCGCAGCGTGGTGGCGTGCTCCTTGCGCCGGCAGTACGCGGCGAAGTCGTGCTCCCCCACCAGCCCGGCGGCGGCGGCGTTCAGCGCGTCCACGTCCAGCGGCTTCGGCCAGGCCAGGATCTCGTGCCGGCGCAGCGGTTCGGCGCCGTACGGCGCATCGGTCACCCGGTACTCGTAGCGGCGGAAGGTGGCCGAGAAGCGGGCGTCGAAGTCGCCGGGCACCTCGGTCATCGCCCGTACCCGCACGTCGCCGGGGAGCAGCCGGGCCAGCCGGCGCAGCAGCGACCCGGAGATCTCCCGCCAGACGTCGGTCGGCAGGTCAAGGTGGCAGACCTGACCGGTGGCGTGCACGCCGGCGTCGGTCCGGCCGGCGACGGTCAGCCCGGTCGCGGTCCCCGAGCCGAGCACCCGGTCCAGCGTCTCGACGAGCACCCCGGCGACCGTGCGCCGGGTCGCTGGGCGGCCCAGCCGGAGAAGCCGGTGCCGTCGTACGCGACGTCCAGCCGCAGCCGGATCAGCTCGTCCACCTCGTACCTCCGGTCATGGGTCGGGCCCGGCACCCCTGAGGGATGCCGGGGCGACGATGCCCTTGATCAGGCCTTGTTCTCGGTGGCCTCGTCGCTGTCCTCGCGGGCGGCGTCGGTGTCACCGGACGCCGACACCGGCGCGTCGGAGTCCTGGTCGGCCTGGGCCGACGTCGGGCTCTCCTCGGCCGGCGCGAGCGCCTCGACCTTGTCCTGCTGCGCCGCCTTGCGGGCGGCGGTCTTCTTGTTCGCCTTGGGCTCGGCGACCTGCAGCTCCTCGACCAGCTCGATGATCGCCATCGGGGCGTTGTCGCCCTTGCGCGGGCCGGTCTTCACGATCCGGGTGTAACCGCCGTTGCGGTTGGCGTACCGCGGCGCGATCTGGTCGAACAGGGCGTAGACCACGTCCTTGTCCTTGACGACACCCAGCACCCGCCGCCGCGCGGCCAGGTCACCGCGCTTGGCCTTGGTGATGAGCTGCTCGGCGAGCGGACGCAGCCGCCGGGCCTTCGTCTCGGTGGTCTTGATCTTGCCGTGCTGGAACAGCGACATGGCCAGGTTGGCCAGCATCAACCGCTCGTGCGCGGGGCTGCCGCCGAGGCGGGGACCCTTGGTGGGCGTGGGCATGCTTGGTGCTCCTCAGATGTGGCGGCAGCGGGGACTAGAGCTGCTCGGTCTCGCGGTAGTCGTCGGTGTCGTAGTCGGCCTCGCCGAAGGCGTCCACGACGTTCGCCGGGTCGAAGTTCGGAGCCGAGTCCTTCAGCCCCAGACCCATCCCGGCGAGCTTCATCTTGACCTCGTCGATCGACTTCTGACCGAAATTCCGGATGTCGAGGAGGTCGGCCTCGGTGCGCCCGATCAGCTCACCGACAGAGTTGATGCCCTCGCGCTTGAGGCAGTTGTAGGAGCGGACGGTGAGGTCCAGCTCCTCGATCGGCAGGGCAAGGTCCGCCGCGAGCTGGGCGTCCTGCGGGGACGGCCCGATGTCGATGCCCTCGGCGGTCTCGTCCAGCTCCCGGGCCAGCCCGAAGAGCTCCACCAGCGTCGAGCCGGCCGAGGCCAGCGCGGTACGCGGCCCCATCGACGGCTTGGTCTCGACGTCGATGATCAGCCGGTCGAAGTCGGTCCGCTGCTCGACGCGGGTCGCCTCGACGCGGTACGTCACCTTCAGCACCGGCGAGTAGATCGAGTCGACCGGGATCCGGCCGATCTCGGCGCCGGACTGCTTGTTCTGCGCCGCCGTGACGTAGCCACGACCCCGCTCGACGGTCAGCTCCATGTCGAGCCGGCCCTTGCCGTTCAGGGTGGCGAGCTTGAGGTCCGGGTTGTGCACCGAGACGCCGGCCGGGGGCTGGATGTCACCCGCGGTCACGTCGCCCGGGCCCTGCTTGCGCAGGTACATGCTGACCGGCTCGTCGTGCTCGGAGCTGACGCACAGCTCCTTGATGTTCATGACGAGCTCGACCACGTCCTCCTTGACCCCGGGGATCGTGGTGAACTCGTGCAGCACACCGTCGATCTTGATCGAGGTCACGGCCGCACCCGGGATGGACGACAGCAGCGTACGCCGCAGCGAGTTGCCCAGGGTGTAGCCGAAGCCCGGCTCCAGCGGCTCGATGGTGAACCGGGACCGGGTCTCGTTGATCGACTCCTCGGAGAGGCTCGGTCGCTGACTGATGAGCATGTCTTCTCTTCTCTTCCGGGACGCCCGCTATTTGACGCCCACGACAATCTGTTCCGGTGGCCCGCCCGAGGGCGGGCCACCGCAACGAGCTCTGACTACTTGGAGTAGAGCTCGACGATCAGCTGCTCCTGGACCTGCGTGTCGATGACCTGCCGGGCCGGAAGCGAGTGCACGAGCACCTTCATCTGGCTCGGGATGGCCTCGAGCCATGCCGGGACCGCCCTCGAGCCGGCCTGAGCCTGCGCCACGATGAACGGGGTGAGCTCCTTGCTCTTGCCCCGGACCTCGATGATGTCGTGCTCCTTCACCCGGAACGACGGGATGTCGACCTTCTTGCCGTTCACCGTGAAGTGGCCGTGCTTGACCAGCTGGCGAGCCATGTCACGCGAGTGCGCGAAACCGGCCCGGTAGACCACGTTGTCCAGCCGCGACTCGAGGATCTGCAGGAGGACCTCACCGGTCTTGGCCTGCTTGCCCACGGCTTCCTCGTAGTAGCCGCGGAACTGCTTCTCCAGCACGCCGTAGACCCGGCGGGCCTTCTGCTTCTCACGGAGCTGGAGCAGGTACTCCGTCTCCTTCGTGCGGCCGCGGCCGTGCTGCCCGGGCGGGAACGGCCGGGACTCGAACGGGCACTTCGGACCATCGCACTTGCTGCCCTTGAGGAACAGCTTCATCTTCTCCCGCCGGCAACGGCGGCAGTCAGCACCGGTGTAACGAGCCATCTCTCTCTACCTCTCAGACCCGGCGACGCTTCGGCGGACGGCAACCGTTGTGCGGCTGCGGGGTGACGTCGGCAATCTGCCCGACCTCCAGCCCGACGGCCTGCAGCGAACGGATCGCGGTTTCCCGGCCGGAGCCGGGGCCCTTGACGAACACGTCGACCTTGCGCATGCCGTGCTCCATCGCCCGACGCGCGGCTGCCTCGGCGGCCAGCTGCGCGGCGAACGGGGTCGACTTGCGCGAGCCCTTGAAACCGACCTGGCCGGCGGAGGCCCAGGAGATGACAGCACCGGTCGGGTCCGTGATGGACACGATGGTGTTGTTGAAGGTGCTCTTGATATGCGCCTGCCCGTGGGCGACGTTCTTGCGTTCCTTGCGCCGGACCTTCTTTACAGGGGCTCCGGCGCGAGCCTTCGGTGGCATAAGTCTGTGCGCTCCTAGTTGACTTTCCGAAACAGGTTGCGGCCTGGCCTACTCGGCGGCGGCCGACCCGTATTCCGGTTAAGAACTACTTCTTGCCGGGCTTCTTCTTGCCGGCGACGGTCCGCTTCGGGCCCTTGCGGGTCCGCGCGTTGGTCTTGGTCCGCTGGCCACGCACGGGCAGGCCCCGGCGGTGCCGGATACCCGCGTAGCAGCCGATCTCGACCTTGCGGCGGATGTCAGCGGCGACCTCGCGGCGCAGGTCGCCTTCTACCTTGTAGTTGCCCTCGATGTGGTTGCGGAGCTGCACGAGCTCCTCATCCGTGAGGTCCCGGGCGCGCTTGTCCGCCGAGATGCCGGTCGCGGCCAGAGTCTCCAGCGCGCGGGTCCGACCTACTCCGAAAATGTAGGTGAGCGCGATCTCCATCCGCTTCTCGCGGGGGAGGTCGACGCCGACTAGACGTGCCATGTGCGGGCGTTCTCCTTGTGATTTTCTGGCGGAGGTCTGAACCCGTCCCACCCCGCTCCGACCGTCATCCGCCGACGCCTGACGCGCCGACGGCCTGAACGGCCGCTGCCCGAGCGGGCCCCGGCCTCCGACCGGGGGTCAGCCACAAGGAGTACGCGGTGCGTACCGCTCGTGGCTGGGACGAGCTGGTGAAGTTGGCGGATCTGCGGCCCGGACCGATCCGACCGACCGTTGGCCGGTCAGGACTGGTTCAGCCCTGGCGCTGCTTGTGGCGCGGGTCGGTGCAGATGACCATGACCCGGCCGTGCCGGCGGATAACCCGGCACTTGTTGCAGATCCTCTTGACGCTCGGCTTGACCTTCACGGTTGCCTTACTTCCCATCTGGCCCGGAGACGCGACACCGGACGTCGAAGACGGACACGGGGACTTCCCGGCCGCCGTCAGGCTTACTTGTAGCGGTAGACGATGCGCCCGCGGGTCAGGTCGTACGGCGATAGTTCGACGACGACCCGATCCTCCGGCAGGATGCGGATGTAGTGCTGCCGCATCTTGCCGCTGATGTGAGCCAGCACCTTGTGACCGTTCGCGAGCTCCACCCGGAACATGGCGTTCGGCAGGGGCTCGATGACCCGACCCTCGATCTCGATGGCTCCGTCTTTTTTCGGCATGTCCTCCGCTGTCCTGACGTCGGTTTCTCCGGACGGCTCACAACGTCTTACACGGGTCACCGACCATGATCGGTGAGCCCGCGCCAGCCGCGGCTCCGAACTCCCACCGAAGCGCAGGGTGGGCATGAAGGAGTGGACGCTGTGCGCCGATCTGAAAGTGTACGCCCGCGTGCGGGCGGTCGCCAAACCGACCACCCACATCCCCGGTGATCCGGACAAACACTCCCGAAACGGGGCTACCCACGACGCACGTCCAGGGTGCCGGACCGCTGCCGACGCCCACGCGTCAGCGCGAAGTTTCCTGGCCCGGCTCGCGCTCGCCGGCGGCGATCTCCCGGTACCGGGCCCGCTTGTCCCGCCGCACCTGCCGCCGCCGCTCCCCCTCGACCCGGGGCAGCGCCCCCGTTCGACCATCCGTCGCGGCTCCCCGGTGCCCAGCCCGCCCGCCGTCCGGAACAGCAGCACCGCACCCCACGGCCCGGCCACCCAGAGCGGCCAGTAGAAGAGCGCCTCCCGGGCGCCGATCGAGGCCATCGCCCAGATCGCGGTCAGGATCCCCACCACCCGCAGGTAGGGAAGCCACACCTCGGCCAGCCACCGGGCGGTGTGCCCCCGAACCGCCGGTTGGGGTGGCACAGCCGTCACCGCCGCAGCCGGGGGCTCCGCGCCGGTCTGCCGGGCCGATTCCACGCGCTGCGCCGGCACCGGGCCGGGCAGGTCGACCACCACCCTGTCCAGCTCCGCGTACGTCTTCGCGGCGTACGCGCGTTGCAGACGCTCGTCGTACTCGTACAGGTCGAGCCGGCCCTCCTCGAGGGCCACCCGGAGCCGCTCGGCGGTGGCCTCCCGATCCGCGTCGGCCGCCCGCATCCCCTCGCGCCCGTCCACGAGGCAAGGATGCCACCGGTCCGCCACCCGTGGCTCCCCCGGAGCGCCCCGGGTTCAGCGCCCGGTGGCTCCCCGGCCGGTCGGGCGGCTCAGACCGCCGTGGAGTCCGCCGGCTGCCGGGCGGTCACCAGGTCGCCGAGGCGGGCGCGGCCGCCGTCCGGCGCAGTCAGCACCCACACACCGTCCTCCAGCAGGGCCATCGAATGCTCGACGTGCACGGCCCTCGACCCGTCCCGGGTGACCACGGTCCAGCCGTCGGCCAGCTCGACCGTACGCGGTGAGCCCATGGTGATCATCGGCTCGATGGCGAGCGCCAGGCCCGGGACCAGCCGCGGACCCTTGCCGGGCCGCCCGTGGTTGAGCACGTGCGGATCCTGGTGCATCTCGGTGCCGATGCCGTGCCCGCCGTACCCGTCGACGATGCCGTACCGGCCGCCCCTGCGGACGGCGGTCTCGACCGCGTGCGAGATGTCGGTGAGCCGGCCCCGGCCGTTGGCCGCGCCGCGCGCCGCGGCGGCGATACCCGCCCACATGGCGTCCTCGGCCACCTCGGCCATCTTCAGCAGCGCCGGGTCGACCTCGCCCACGCCCACCGTGATCGCCGCGTCGCCGTGCCAGCCGTTCAGCACCGCGCCGCAGTCGATGGAGATCAGGTCGCCGTCGCCGAGCACCTGCTCGGGCGAAGGGATCGCGTGCACCACCTGCTCGTTGACTGACGAGCAGATCGACGCGGGGAACCCGTGGTAACCCTTGAACGACGGGACCCCGCCCGCTTCCCGGATCGTCGACTCGGCGATGGCGTCCAGGTCGGCGGTGCTGACCCCGGGGGGCGACCGCCTCCCGCATCCGGCGCAGCGCCTCGGCGACCACCAGGCCGGCCGCGCGCATCTTCTCGATCTGATCGGGGGTCTTCAGCTGGATGTCCAGCTGGGGACGGCGCATGGAGCGGTTACCTTTCATCAGCGGGTCGCGGGGCGCGCCCGGCGCGCTCCCGCTTCCCGCACTCTAGCCACCGTACGAACGCAGAGCGTCGATAGCGCGGACGGTGACGTCCTCGACCGGCCCCGTGGCGTCGATCCCGACCAGCTTGTTCTGTGCGCCGTAGTAGTCGACCAGCGGCGCGGTCTTCTCGGCGTACTCCCGCAGCCGGGCCGCGATGGTCTCCGGCTTGTCGTCGTCGCGCTGGAACAGTTCGGCGCCGCAGCGGTCGCAGACGCCCTCGCGCAGCGTGGCGTCGAACTCGACGTGCCAGATCTTGCCGCAGCCCCGGCAGGTACGCCGACCGGAGAGCCGCCGGATCACCTCGTCGTCGTCGACGACCAGCTCCAGCACCAGGTCCAGCGCGGTGCCGAGGTCGGCGAGGAGCTTGTCCAGCGCGGCGGCCTGCGGTGTGGTCCGCGGGAAGCCGTCGAGCAGGAAGCCCTCGGCCGCGTCCGGCTCGGCGAGCCGGTCCCGGACCATGTTGATGGTCACCTCGTCCGGAACCAGCTTGCCGGCGTCCATGTAGCGCTTGGCTTCGACACCCAGCGGCGTGCCCTGGGTGACGTTCGCCCGGAAGATGTCACCGGTCGAGATCTTGGGCACCGAGAGGTGTGCGGCGATGAACTCCGCCTGTGTCCCCTTGCCCGCGCCCGGCGGGCCAACCAGAACGAGTCGCATCTACCGCAGGAACCCTTCGTAGTTCCGCTGCATGAGTTGGCTCTCGATCTGCTTCACGGTCTCCAGACCGACGCCGACCATGATGAGCACAGCGGTGCCGCCGAACGGGAAGTTCTGGAACTGCTGGTTGTTCAGCCAGATGAAGAAGAAGTTCGGCAGGATCGCGATGATGCCGAGGTAGAACGCGCCCGGCAGGGTGATCCGGCTGAGGATGAAGTCGAGGTACTCGGCGGTCGGCTTGCCGGGGCGGATGCCCGGCACGAAGCCGCCGTACTTCTTCATGTTGTCCGCGACCTCGGTCGGGTTGAACGTGATCGACACGTAGAAGTACGTGAAGAAGATGATCAGCAGGAAGTAGAGCACGATGTGCTCCGGCGCGCTGGCCTTGATGATGTGGTTCGTGATCCAGGCCTGGGTCTTGCCCGGGTTGTTCGGGTCGAAGAACTGCAGCGCCAGCTGCGGCAGGTAGAGCAGCGACGAGGCGAAGATGACCGGGATGACACCCGCCTGGTTGACCTTCAGCGGGATGTAGGTCGAGGTGCCGCCGTACATCCGCCGGCCGATCATCCGCTTGGCGTACTGCACCGGGATCCGGCGCTGCGCCTGCTCGATGAAGGTGACCAGGGTGATGACCACCAGGACCAGCACGATGACGAGGAAGAACTTGCCCCAGCCGGAGCTGGTCTTGATCTTCCAGCCCTCGCTGGGGAGCCGGGCGGCGATCGAGGTGAAGATCAGCACGGACATGCCGTTGCCGACGCCGCGGTCGGTGATCAGCTCGCCGAGCCACATCACCATGCCGGTGCCGGCGGTCATCGTCATCACCAGGATGGTGAGGGTCAGCCAGTCCGGGATGCCGGTGCCCGTGGGGATGATCGGGAACTGGTCGCAGCGGTTCTGGAACAGCTGCCCGGAGCGGGCCAGCGCCACGAACGCCGACGACTGGAGGATGCCCAGACCGAGGGTGAGGTATCGGGTGTACTGGGTGATCTTCGCCTGGCCGGCCTGGCCCTCCTTGCGGAGCTGCTCCAGCCGCGGGATGACCACCGTGAGCAGCTGCAGGATGATCGACGCGGTGATGTAGGGCATGATGCCCAGCGCGAAGACCGAGAGCTGCAACAGCGCGCCGCCGGAGAAGAGATCCAGCAGATTCAGCACCCCAGTGTTCTGACCCTGGAGACTGTCGAGGCACTTCTTCACGTTGCCGTACGAGACGCCGGGGCTGGGCAGAGTGGCGCCGAGCCGGTAGACCGCGATGATGCCTACTGTGAACAGCAGCTTCTTGCGCAGGTCAGGCGTACGGAACGCACTGAGAAAGGCGGACAGCAACTTCTTCCTCCTGCGCGAGGCGGGCCGCCGGTGATCCCTGGCGGGGCGGGGTTGGGTGTCGGGCGAGCGCCCGATATCCATAGCTGGGATGGGACTCTAACAGTCTCATCCCGGTCCGGGCAGATGTGCCCGGCTACATAAACCGAATCCGATGTTACCCGGCGCACATGTCCCGGGTAGACCATGGCGCCCGCCCAGTCGGGGACAACTGAGCGGGCGCCGCGGTACCTGCGTTACAGCTCGGTGACGGAGCCACCGGCGGCGGCGATCTTCTCCTTGGCCGACGCGCTGAACCCGTGCGCCGACACCTGGAGCGCCACTCCGCCGAGGTCCCCGGTGCCGAGGACCTTGATCGGCTGGCCCTTGCGGACCGCGCCGGCCTCGACCAGCTCGAGCGGGCCGACCTGGCCGCCGTTCGGGAAGAGCTCGGCGAGCCGGTCCAGGTTGACCACCTGGAAGACGACCTTGAACTTGTTCTTGAAGCCCTTCATCTTCGGCAGGCGCATGTGGATGGGCATCTGCCCACCCTCGAACGCGGCCGAGATGTTCTTACGGGCCTTCGAACCCTTGGTACCGCGACCGGCGGTCTTGCCCTTCGAGCCCTCACCGCGACCCACTCGGGTCTTCGCGGTCTTGGCACCGGGCGCCGGGCGCAGGTGGTGGACCTTGATCGTCATTACTCGACCTCCTCGACCTTCACGAGGTGGCTCACAGTGAAGATCATGCCGCGGATCTCGGGCCGGTCCTCCTTGACCACCACGTCGTTGATCCGCTTGAGACCCAGCGAACGCAGCGACTCACGCTGGTTGCGCTTGGTCCCGATCTCGGACCGGAGCTGGGTGACCTTGAGACGTGCCATCAGCGCGCCACCCCCGCCCGCGAAGCCAGCATGGCCGCCGGCGCGACGTCCTCGACCGGCAGACCACGACGGGCCGCGACCTGCTCCGGGGACTCGAGTCCCTTGAGGGCCGCCACCGTGGCGTGCACGATGTTGATCGGGTTGGACGAGCCGAGGCTCTTGGAGAGCACGTCGTGAATGCCCGCGCACTCCAGCACGGCACGCACCGGACCACCGGCGATGACACCCGTACCGGCCGAGGCCGGCTTGAGCAGCACCACACCGGCCGCGTCCTCACCCGTCACCGGGTGCGGGATCGACTGGCCGATCCGCGGCACCTTGAAGAAGTGCTTCTTGGCCTCCTCGACACCCTTGGCGATCGCCGCGGGCACCTCCTTGGCCTTTCCGTACCCGACGCCGACGGTGCCGTCGCGCGCCCACGATCACCAGGGCGGTGAAGCTGAAGCGACGACCACCCTTCACGACCTTGGCGACGCGGTTGATCGCGACGACCCGCTCGAGGTGCGGGGTCTTCTCGGCGGGCGCGTTTCCACGGCCGCCCTCACGGCGGTTGTCGCGGCGACCACCCTCGTTGCCACCGGACCCGCCGCCACGGCGCTGTTGACCTGGCATCAGCAGCCTTCCTTATCTCTCGTGACGGGGTTTCTAGAACTCAAGCCCGGCTTCGCGGGCGGCATCGGCAAGCGCGGCGACCCGCCCCGCGTACCGGTTGCCACCGCGGTCGAAGACGACCTTCGAGATGCCGGCGGCCTTGGCGCGCTCGGCGAGCAGGGCGCCCACCTTGCCGGCCAGAGCGCTCTTGTCGCCCTCCGTGCCGCGCAGCGACTCGTCCAGGCTCGAGGCCGACGCCAGGGTGTGACCCTTGGTGTCGTCGACGACCTGGGCGGTGATGTTGCGCAGCGAACGGGTGACGACGAGGCGAGGACGCTCGAGGGTGCCGCTGACGTTCTTGCGGACCCGGAAGTGCCGACGCGCACGCCCGACGGCACGCTTGGCGGCGACGCCGCGGCGGCGCTTGAGCAGCGTGGCGCTCACTTCTTACCTGCCTTTCCAGCCTTGGTGTTGCTGGGGCGGATGACCTCGCCCATCACTTCTTACCTGCCTTACCGGCCTTGCGGCGGATGACCTCGCCCTGGTACTTCACGCCCTTGCCCTTGTAGGGCTCCGGCGGGCGGATCTTCCGGATGTTGGCGGCAACCTCACCGACCTGCTGCTTGTCGATGCCGGCCACGTGGAAGATGGTCGGCTTCTCCACCGTGAAGGTGATGCCGTCCGGCGCGGGGACCAGTACCGGGTGCGAGAACCCGAGCGCGAACTCGAGGTCCTTGCCCTTGGCGGTGACCCGGTAACCGGTGCCGGCGATCTCCAGGCTCTTGCGGTAGCCCTCGGTGACGCCGACGATCATGTTGGCAACCAGGGTACGGCTCAGGCCGTGGAGCTCCTTGGCCTTACGCTCGTCGTTCGGCCGGTTGACGTGCAGCTGGCCGTCCTCGGCCCGCTCCACGGTGATCGGCTCGGCGAGAGTGTGCGACAGCTCGCCCTTGGGGCCCTTGACCTTGACGGTCTGGCCGTCGATCGTGATGTCGACGCCGGATGGTACCGGGATCGACTTACGTCCAATACGCGACATTTCTACCTGTCTCCCGTTACCAGACGAAGGCGAGGACTTCCCCGCCAACGCTCCGCTTGCGGGCCTGCCGGTCGGTGAGCAGCCCCTGGGACGTCGAAATGATCGCCACGCCGAGGCCGCCGAGCACCCGGGGGAGCCCGTCCGACTTGGCGTAAACCCGGAGACCGGGCTTGGACACGCGCTTGATGCCGGCCAGGCTCCGCTCGCGGCTCTGGCCGTACTTCAGCTCGACGACCAGTCGCTTGCCGACGGCGCCCTCCTCGGGCTCCTCGACCGACCAGGTGGCGATGTAGCCCTCGGCCTTCAGGACCTCGGCGATATTCGCCTTGATCTTGGAGTAGGGCATCGTCACCCGGTCGTGGTACGCCTGGTTGGCGTTACGCAGACGCGTGAGCATGTCTGCGATCGGGTCGGTCATCGTCATGGATTTCGTCAGCCTTTCTCGCCGGGGTTCCCGGGGCACTCGGCCCCGGGCCTACGGCGAAGAGCAATACCTAATCGGTGCAAGGGGCCCCGGCCGGAGCCGGGACGTGGTCGCCCTTACCAGGAAGCCTTGGACACGCCCGGCAGCTCACCGCGGTGGGCCATCTCCCGGATGCAGATCCGGCAGAGACCGAACTTGCGGTAGACCGCCTTCGGACGCCCGCACCGCTGGCAGCGGGTGTACGCGCGAACCGAGAACTTCGGCTTCGCGGCCGCCTTGAGGATCAGCGCCTTCTTGGCCATTCGCTCAGTTCTCCTTGAACGGGAAGCCCAGGAGCTTGAGCAGCGCCCGGCCCTCGTCGTCGGTCGTGGCGGTCGTAACCACCGTGATGTCCATGCCCCGCTGGCGATCGATCCGGTCCTGGTCGATCTCGTGGAACACCGACTGCTCGGTCAGACCGAACGTGTAGTTGCCGTGCCCGTCGAGCTTGCGCCCGTCCAGACCGCGGAAGTCGCGGATACGCGGCAGCGCGATCGAAAGCAGCCGGTCCAGGAACTCCCACATCCGGTCGCCGCGCAGGGTCACCTTCGCGCCGATCGGCATGCCCTCACGCAGCTTGAACTGCGCGATGGACTTGGTCGCCCGCCGCACCTGCGGCTTCTGGCCGGTGATCGTGGCGAGGTCGCGGACCGCGCCGTCGATCAGCTTGGCGTCCCGAGCGGCCTCGCCGACGCCCATGTTGACGACGATCTTGACCAGCCGCGGCACCTGCATGGGGTTGCCGTAGCTGTACTGCTCGCGCAGCTGGGCCACGATCTCGTTGCGGTACCGCTCCTTGAGGCGCGGCATGGTCTTGGTTTCGGTAGCCGTGGTCATCACAGGTCCTTACCCGTGCTACGCGCGATGCGGACCTTCTGGCCGTTGTCGTCGATCCGGTACCCGATGCGGGTCGGCTTTCCCTCGGAGTCCAGGACCTGCACGTTGGAAACGTGGATCGGGGCCTCCTGGGTGACGATGCCACCGGTCTTGGCGCCACGCTGGGTGGTGCTGATGCGGGTGTGCTTCTTGACCCGGTTCACGCCCTCGACCAGGACCTTGTCCTGCCGCGGGTAGGCCACGATGACCTTGCCCTTGGCACCCTTGTCCTTGCCGGCGATGACGACGACCGTGTCGCCCTTCTTGACCTTCACGGTCACAACACCTCCGGCGCGAGAGAAATGATCTTCATGAACCGCTTGTCCCGGAGCTCCCGGCCCACCGGGCCGAAGATACGGGTACCGCGCGGGTCTCCGCCGTCCTTGATGATGACGGCGGCGTTCTCGTCGAAGCGGATGTACGAACCGTCCGGACGCCGCCGCTCCTTGGCGGTGCGAACGACGACGGCCTTGACGACGTCGCCCTTCTTCACACCGGCACCCGGGATCGCGTCCTTGACGGTCGCCACGATGACGTCGCCGATGCTCGCGTAGCGCCGACCGGAGCCACCGAGAACCCGGATGCACAGGATCTCCCGGGCACCCGTGTTGTCGGCGACGCGCAGTCGCGACTCCTGCTGAATCACGTCTATCTCCTATGTCTGCCGGTTCTCCGGCCGCTTGACCGCGGCCGGAGCCTGGCGGAACCTGCGCCCGACTGACGCCGGGCGAGCTCGAGCCTTCGCTACTTGGCCTTTTCCAGGATCTCCACGATGCGCCAACGCTTGGTGGCGGACAGCGGCCGGGTCTCCATGATCAGGACCCGGTCGCCGATGCCGGCGGCGTTCTGCTCGTCGTGAACCTTCAGCTTGGCGGTCCGGCGCATGATCTTGCCGTACAGCGCGTGCTTGACCCGGTCCTCGACCTCGACCACGACGGTCTTGTCCATCTTGTCGCTGACCACGAGGCCCTCACGAACCTTACGTCGCGAGCGCTGCGCGCTCGCCGTGGTGTTCTCACTCATGCTCGAGCTCCCTTACGCTCGCTCCGCTCGCTCACGAAGTCACCTCAGTCGGCGCGGCCGAGAGCCCCAGCTCGCGCTCACGCATGATCGTGTAGATCCGGGCGATCTCCCGACGGATGACCTGCAGCCGCCGGTTGTTGTCCAGCTGCCCGGTTGCGGCCTGCACGCGGAGGTTGAACAGCTCCGCCTTGGCCTCCCGAAGCTTCGTGACCAGCTCCTCCTCGGAGAGCTCACGCAGCTCGGTGGCCTTAACGCCCGCTGCCATCAGGACTCACCCACTTCGCGCGTTACAATGCGGCACTTCATCGGGAGCTTGTGGATCGCGCGACGCATCGCCTCTCGCGCGATCTGCTCGTTGGGGAAGGACATCTCGAAGAGCACCCGCCCCGGCTTGACGTTGGCGACCCACCACTCGGGCGAGCCCTTGCCGGAACCCATCCGGGTTTCGGCCGGCTTCTTGGTCAGGGCCTGGTCCGGGAAGATCGTGATCCAGACCTTGCCGCCACGCTTGATGTGACGGGTCATCGCGATACGCGCCGACTCGATCTGGCGGTTGGTCACGTACGCCGGCTCGAGAGCCTGGATCCCGAACTCGCCGAACACCACCCGGTTACCACCCTTGGACGCGCCGTGGCGGTCCGGGTGGTGCGGCTTGCGGAAGCCCTTCGGGGGCTTGCGCGGCATCAGCATCTGTCAGCCCTCCTGCTGCGTTTCTGCCGGAGCGGAAGCCGTGGCGGCCACAGCCGCGCTGTCGATCGGCTCGCCACTCGGCGTCTCGGCCTGCTGCGCGATCGTGGTCGCGGCGGCCCGGCCGGCCTCGGTGCCGCCGGCGGTGGTGCCCGACGAACCCGACCGACCACGGCGCGGACGCTCGGGGCGGTCGCCACGGTCACGACGCGGGCGGGCGGGACCGGTCTCGGCCGGAGCCTCCCGGCCCGGGACGAAGTCGCCCTTGTAGATCCAGACCTTCACGCCGATCCGGCCGAAGGTGGTACGGGCCTCGAAGAAGCCGTACTCGATGTTGGCCCGCAGCGTGTGCAGCGGAACGCGGCCCTCGCGGTAGAACTCGGTCCGGCTCATCTCGGCGCCGCCGAGACGACCCGAGACCTGCACCCGGATGCCCTTGCAGATCGGGTTCTTCATCGCGGACTGCATGGACTTGCGCATCGCCCGACGGAAGCTGACCCGGCTGGACAGCTGCTCGGCCACACCCTGTGCGACCAGCTGCGCGTCCGACTCGGGGTTCTTCACCTCGATGATGTTCAGCTGCACCTGCTTGCCGGTGAGCTTCTCCAGCTCGCCGCGGATCCGGTCGGCCTCCGCACCCTTACGGCCGATGACGATGCCCGGCCGGGCGGTGTGGATGTCGACGCGAACCCGGTCCCGGGTGCGCTCGATGTCGACCTTGGAGATGCCGGCCCGCTCCAGGCCCTTGGACATCATCCGGCGAATCTTGACGTCCTCGCCGATGTAGTCCTTGTAGAGCTTGTCCGCGAACCAACGGGACTTCCAGTCGGTCGAGATGCCGAGCCGGAATCCAGTGGGGTGAACCTTCTGACCCATTACTCGGCGCCCTCCGTCTTGCTCTGCGTGTCAGCCGGCTCGGCCTGCTGCGCCGGGGCCGCCTTCTTCGCCGCCGCGGACTTCTTCGGCATGGCCGGAGCCACCGCCTCGACCGCCACGGTGATGTGGCAGGTCCGCTTGCGGATCCGGAACGCCCGGCCCTGCGCCCGCGGCCGGAACCGCTTCATGGTCGGGCCCTCGTCGACGAACGCCTCGCTGACGAGCAGCGCATCGGGGTCCAGCCGCTCGTTGTTCTCCGCGTTGGCGATCGCGCTCGCGAGCACCTTGTACACCTGCTCGCTCGCAGCCTGCGGCGCGAACTGCAGCACCGTGAGAGCCTCCTTCGCGGGCAGGCCGCGGACGAGGTTGACCACCCGGCGCGCCTTCGTCGGCGAGATGCGCACGTGCCGCGCAATCGCCCGCGCGCCCGGAAGCACCGGAGCGTCGCCCTTTCCTGGCATCGCTGTAACCCCTTGTTCCTCTATCCGTATGCCCGCGGCGTCAGCGCCGGCGGCTCTTCCGGTCGTCCTTCTCGTGACCCTTGAACGTGCGGGTCAGCGCGAACTCGCCGAGCTTGTGCCCGACCATCGCCTCGGTAACGAACACCGGGACGTGCTTGCGTCCGTCATGCACGGCGATCGTGTGCCCGAGCATCTCGGGGATGATCGTCGAGCGCCGCGACCAGGTCTTGATCACGTTCTTCGTGCCCTTGTCGTTCTGCGTCTCCACCTTCTTGAGCAGGTGGTCGTCGATGAACGGGCCCTTCTTAAGGCTGCGAGGCATGTTCTATCTCCCTCAGCCGCGCTTACGCGTGGCGTAGCGGCGGCGGACGATCAGCCGGTCACTCGGCTGGCCCTTACGGCGGGTGCGGCCCTCGGGCTTACCCTGCGGGTTGACCGGGTGGCGGCCACCGGAGGTCTTACCCTCACCACCACCGTGCGGGTGGTCGACCGGGTTCATGGCGACACCACGGACGGTCGGGCGCTTGCCCTTCCACCGCATCCGGCCGGCCTTGCCCCAGTTGATGTTCGACTGGTCGGCGTTGCCGATCTCGCCGATGCTCGCCCGGCACCGGACGTCCACGCGCCGGATCTCACCGGACGGCATCCGGAGGGTCGCGTACGCCCCCTCACGGCCCAGCAGCTGGATGCCGACGCCGGCCGAGCGGGCCATCTTGGCCCCGCCGCCCGGGCGCAGCTCCACCGCGTGGATGGTGCTACCGACCGGAATGTTGCGCAGCGGCAGGTTGTTGCCCGGCTTGATGTCGGCGCCCGGACCGGACTCGACGGTGTCGCCCTGCTTCAGGTCCTTCGGCGCGATGATGTACCGCTTCTCGCCGTCGGCGTAGTGCAGCAGCGCGATCCGCGCGGTGCGGTTCGGGTCGTACTCGATGTGGGCGACCTTCGCCGGCACACCGTCCTTGTCGACCCGCTTGAAGTCGATCAGACGGTACTGGCGCTTGTGGCCGCCACCGTGGTGCCGCGTGGTGATCCGGCCGTGGGCGTTACGCCCGCCCTTCTTCGGCAGCGGAGCCAGCAGCGACTTCTCCGGCGTCGACCGGGTGATCTCGGCGAAGTCGGCGACGCTGGAGCCACGACGGCCCGGCGTCGTCGGCTTGTACTTACGGATAGCCATTGTCTACACCCCTCAGCTGACCGGGCCGCCGAAGGCCTCGATACGGTCTCCGTCAGCCAGCTTCACGATCGCCCGCTTGGTGGCCTTGCGCTGACCGAAGCCGGTCTTGGTGCGCTTGCGCTTGCCCTGGCGGTTGAGCGTGTTGACCGTCAGGACGCGGACGTTGAAGATCTGCTGGATAGCGATCTTGATCTCGGTCTTGTTCGCGTCCGGGTGCACCAGGAAGGTGTACCAGTTCCGGTTCAGCTCGCTGTAGCTCTTCTCCGAGACGACCGGCGCGACGATGATGTCGCGCGGATCGGCGATCGTGCTCACTTGCCACCCTCCTCGGTGGTCTCGGCGGGAACACCCAGGAACTCGTCCAGGGCGTCCTTGGTGAAGACCACGTCGTCGGCCACCAGCACGTCGTACGTGTTGAGCTGGCCGGCCTCGATCAGGTGCACCCGCGGCTCGTTGCGCAGCGACACCCAGTTCAGCTCGTCGGTGCTGCTCAGCACGACCAGGACCCGACGGGCCTCGGTGAACTTGGCCAGCGCGGCCAGGGCGGCCTTGGTCGACGGCTTCTCGCCCGAGACGAACGCCTCGACGACGTGCACCTGCCCGGCGCGGGCCCGATCGGAGAGGGCGCCACGCAGGGCGGCGGCCTTCATCTTCTTCGGGGTGCGCTGGCTGTAGTCGCGCGGCACGGGACCGTGCACCACGCCACCGCCGGCGAACTGCGGAGCGCGGATCGAGCCCTGCCGGGCACGACCGGTGCCCTTCTGCTTGTACGGCTTCTTGCCGCCACCGGCGACCTCGCCGCGGGTCTTGACCTTGTGCGTGCCCTGCCGGGCGGCCGCGAGCTGGCCCACCACGACCTGGTGCATCAGCGCGACGTTCGCCTGGACGTCGAAGATGTCGGCCGGCAGCTCGACAGAGCCGCTCTTGGCGCCTTCGACGCTGAGGACGTCAACGGTGGTCACTTGGCCGCACCGCCCTTCTTCGCCTTGGTCTTGGCCGCGGTACGGACCAGGACCAGCGCGCCCTTGGGGCCGGGGATGGCACCACGGACGAGCAGGAGGTTGTTCTCGGTGTCGATCGCCTGGACGGTCAGGTTCTGGACGGTGTAGCGCACGCCACCCATCCGGCCGGCCATCCGGGTGCCCTTGAAGACACGACCCGGGGTGGCGCAGGCGCCGATGGAACCGGGCGAGCGGTGCTTGCGCTGGACACCGTGGCTGGCGCGCAGACCGTGGAAGCCGTGCCGCTTCATCGGGCCGGCGTAGCCCTTGCCCTTGGTCCTACCGGTGACGTCGATCGAGACGCCGACCGGGAACTCCTCGACCGTGACCTCCTGGCCCGGCGAGTAGTCCGCGGCGTCCGAGGTGCGCAGCTCGACGATGTGCCTGCGCGGCGCGACGTCCGCCTTCGCGTAGTGCCCGCTGATCGGCTTCTTCACCTTGCGCGGGTCGATCGTGCCGTACGCCAGCTGGACCGCGGAGTAACCGTCCTTGTCGGCGTTACGAACCTGGCTGATGACGCAGGGGCCGGCCTCGACCACGGTCACCGGGACAACACGGTTGTTGTCCCAGACCTGGGTCATGCCGAGCTTTGCGCCCAGGATCCCCTTGACTTGCCTGTCCATTTGTCCGGTCCCTACAGCTTGATCTCGATGTCGACGCCAGCCGGCAGGTCGAGGCGCATGAGCGAGTCGACCGTCTTCGGGGTCGGGTCGATGATGTCGATCAGCCGCTTGTGCGTGCGCATCTCGAAGTGCTCGCGCGAGTCCTTGTACTTGTGCGGCGAGCGGATAACGCAGAAACGGTTGATCTCCGTGGGCAGCGGCACCGGGCCCGCGACCTGCGCCCCGGTGCGCGTCACCGTCTCGACGATCTTCCGAGCCGAGGAGTCGACGACCTCGTGGTCATAGGCCTTGAGCCGGATGCGGATCTTCTGTCCCGCCATGGTGGCTTCTGTTCCTTCTCTCGATGCCGCTGTGTTGCGGGCGCCCATACCGGCTGGCAGAGCCCCACTTCGCCGACCCCCGCGGTCGGGCGTGTCGCGCCCTCGGACCAGGCTCCGCCCCGGGCCTCCGGAGCGATTCTCTGACCACGCGGTGGGTCAAGGCGCCGATCGCGTCACCGCGACCTGGACGCCGTGCGAGGTGGTGTCCGCACTGGTCGATCAACCACCCTACGCGCGACCGTTCTGGCGTCCCGGAGGTCCGGCCGGAGCCGGACGCGGGCGACGAACTGTCGTTACGCAACCTGACTAGTATGCCGCACAACCGGCGGCAACGCTAATCGGGGTTACCCAGCTCACTTGATGATGTTGGTGACGCGACCAGCGCCGACCGTACGGCCACCCTCCCGGATCGCGAACTTGAGGTTTTCCTCCATCGCGATGGGCTGGATGAGCTTCACGGTCATCGTGGTGTTGTCGCCCGGCATGACCATCTCGGTGCCCTCGGGCAGCGTGACGACGCCGGTGACGTCCGTGGTCCGGAAGTAGAACTGCGGACGGTAGTTCTGGAAGAACGGGGTGTGGCGGCCACCCTCCTCCTTGGAGAGGATGTAGACCGTCGCCTCGAACTCCGTGTGCGGGGTGTTCGAGCCCGGCTTCACCACGACCATGCCGCGCTCGACCTCGTCGCGCTTGGTGCCACGCAGCAGCAGGCCGACGTTCTCGCCTGCGCGGGCGTCGTCCAGGGTCTTCCGGAACATCTCGATCGCGGTGACCTTGGTCTTGAAGCTCTTCTCCTTGATACCGACGAGCTCAACATCCTCGTTCGGCAGGAGAACGCCGCGCTCGACCCGGCCGGTGACGACGGTGCCACGACCGGTGATCGTGAACACGTCCTCGACCGGCATCAGGAACGGCTTGTCGACATCGCGCTCCGGCTGCGGGATCGCGGTGTCGACCGCGGTCATCAGCTCCAGGAGGCGGCCGGTCCACTCCGGGTCGCCCTCGAGCGCCTTCAGCGCGGAGACCCGCACGACCGGCAGGTCGTCACCCGGGTACTCCTGCGAGGAGAGCAGCTCACGGACCTCGAGCTCGACGAGCTCCAGGAGCTCCTCGTCGTCGACCATGTCGCTCTTGTTGAGCGCCACGACGATGTACGGCACACCGACCTGACGGGCCAGCAGCACGTGCTCGCGGGTCTGCGGCATCGGGCCGTCGGTCGCCGCCACCACCAGGATCGCGCCGTCCATCTGCGCGGCACCGGTGATCATGTTCTTGATGTAGTCGGCGTGCCCGGGGCAGTCGACGTGCGCGTAGTGACGCGCCTCGGTCTGGTACTCGACATGCGCGATCGAGATCGTGATGCCGCGGGCCTTCTCCTCCGGCGCCTTGTCGATCTGGTCGAACGGCGTGTAGGGGTTCAGGTCCGGGAACTGGTCGTGCAGGACCTTGGTGATGGCCGCCGTCAGCGTCGTCTTACCGTGGTCGATGTGACCAATGGTGCCGATGTTGACGTGCGGCTTAGTCCGCTGGAACTTCGCCTTCGCCACTGGTGTCCTCCTGTGGACTTCTTGGTTCATACGCCCGGCGCGCCGGTCGGCGCTTAGGACTCTGTCGACAGCCTTTCCGACCTGGCGGTCGGAGAGCTTGTGGGTCTTGCGGCGGTGAAGCCTACAGGCCCGGTCTCACGCAGCCCCCGTGGAGGCCGCGGGCGAGTAGCTACTCGCCCGTGGCCTTCGCGATGATCTCCTTCGCCACGCTCTGCGGAACCTCGGCGTAGGAGTCGAACTGCATGCTGTAGCTAGCCCGGCCCTGGGTCTTCGACCGCAGGTCGCCGACGTAGCCGAACATCTCCGACAACGGCACCAGAGCCTTCACGATGCGGGCGCCGCTGCGCTCCTCCATCGCCTGGATGATGCCGCGGCGGGAGTTGAGGTCGCCGATGACGTCACCCATGTTCTCCTCAGGAGTGGTGACTTCAACGGCCATCATCGGCTCGAGCAGCGCGGGGTCGGCCTTGCGGGCCGCGTCCTTCATCACCATCGAGCCGGCGATCTTGAATGCCATTTCCGACGAGTCGACCTCGTGGTACTGGCCGTCGAGCAGCGTCAGCTTGACACCGACCAGCGGGAAGCCGGCGAGGATGCCGTACTGCATGGCGTCCTGGGCGCCCGCGTCCACCGACGGGATGAACTCCCGGGGGATGCGGCCACCGCTGACGGCATTCGCGAACTCGTAGGTCGGAGAGTCGTTGTCAAGCGGCAGCGGCTCGATGCTCACGATCACCCGGGCGTACTGGCCCGAACCACCGGTCTGCTTCTTGTGGGTGTACTCGACCTTGTCCACCTTGCGGCGGATGGTCTCGCGATACGCCACCTGCGGCTTGCCGACGTTGGCCTCGACGTTGAACTCACGCCGCATCCGGTCGACCAGGATGTCCAGGTGCAGCTCGCCCATGCCGGAGATGACCGTCTGACCGGTCTCCTCGTCCAACCTGACGCGGAAGGTCGGGTCCTCTTCGGCCAGCCGCTGGATGGCCGTGCCCAGCTTCTCCTGGTCGGACTTGGTCTTCGGCTCGATCGCCACCGAGATGACCGGCTCCGGGAAGGTCATCGACTCCAGGATCACCGGGTTCGCCGGGTCGCACAGCGTGTCGCCGGTGGTGGTCTGCTTGAGACCCTGCACCGCGATGATGTCGCCGGCCTGCGCCGACGCACGCTCTTCCCGCTTGTTGGCGTGCATCTGGTAGATCTTGCCGATCCGCTCCTTCCGGTCCTTGGTGGAGTTGACCACCTGGGATCCGGAGTCGAGCGTGCCGGAGTAGACCCGCACGTAGGTGAGCTTGCCGAGGTGCTTGTCGGTCTGGATCTTGAAGGCCAGGCCCGAGAACGGCTCCAACTTCGACGGCTTCCGCAGCAGCGGGGTCTCGCCATCGGCGGCCGTGCCCTCGATCGCCGGGACGTCCAGCGGCGACGGCAGGAAGTCGACGACGGCGTCGAGCATGGGCTGGACGCCCTTGTTCTTGAACGCCGAGCCGCACAGCACCGGGTTGGCCTTGCTGGCGATGGTGGCGCGCCGGATGGCGGCCTTGATCTCCGCGACGGAGATCTCCTCGCCCTCCAGGTACTTCTCCATCACCGCGTCGTCGACGTCAGCCAGCGTCTCCACCAGCTTCTCGCGCCACTCGGCCGCGGAGTCGGCCAGCTCGGCCGGGATCTCCTCGATGGCGTAGTCCTCACCCTTCTGGGTCTCCCCGCGCCAGGTGAGCGCCTTCATTTCGATCAGGTCCACGACACCGATGTGGTCGCCCTCGAGCCCGACCGGGATCTGGAGCACCAGCGGGGTGGCGTTGAGCCGGTCGATCATCATCTGCACGCAGCGGAAGAAGTCGGCACCGGTCCGGTCGAGCTTGTTGACGAAGCACATCCGGGGGACGTGGTACTTGTCGGCCTGGCGCCAGACGTTCTCCGTCTGGGGCTCCACGCCGGCGACACCGTCGTAGACAGCGACCGCACCGTCCAGCACCCGCAGCGACCGCTCGACCTCGACCGTGAAGTCGACGTGACCAGGCGTGTCGATGATCTGGATCGTGTGGCCCTTCCACTCACACTTGGTAGCAGCGGAGGTGATGGTGATACCACGCTCCTGCTCCTGCTCCATCCAGTCCATGACGGCAGCGCCCTCGTGGACCTCACCGATCTTGTACGTGATGCCGGTGTAGAACAGGATCCGCTCGGTGGTCGTGGTCTTACCGGCATCGATGTGAGCCATGATGCCGATGTTGCGTACGTTGGCGAGCGCGTCTGCGGCGGCCACTTCAATCCCTACTTATCGTCGTCTCGACTCAACTGGTGGCGGTTCCGGCGCCTCGCGGCGCCGGAACCAGGGTGTTACCAGCGGTAGTGCGCGAAGGCCTTGTTCGACTCAGCCATCTTGTGCGTGTCCTCGCGCCGCTTGACGGCGGCACCCAGGCCGTTGCTCGCGTCCAGCAGCTCGTTCATCAGCCGCTCGATCATGGTCTTCTCACGACGGGCCTTGGAGTACGTCACCAGCCAGCGCAGCCCGAGCGTGGTGGCCCGCGTCGGGCGCACCTCGACCGGAACCTGGTAGGTCGCGCCACCGACACGGCGGCTGCGGACCTCGAGGGTCGGCTTGACGTTGTCCATCGCCCGCTTGAGGGTGACGACCGGGTCCGTGCCGGACTTCTCGCGGCAGCCCTCCAGGGCGGCGTACACGATGCGCTCGGCGAGCTGACGCTTGCCGCGCGCCAGGATCTTGTTCACCAGCTGGGTGACCAGGGGCGAGTTGTACACCGGGTCAGCGACCAGCGGCTTCCGCGGAGCGGGTCCCTTACGCGGCATGTCAGCTCTTCTCCTTCTTCGCGCCGTAACGGCTGCGCGCCTGCTTGCGGTTACGGACACCCTGGGTGTCCAGCGAACCGCGGACGATCTTGTAACGCACGCCGGGGAGGTCCTTCACCCGGCCACCGCGGACGAGCACGATCGAGTGCTCCTGCAGGTTGTGACCGACGCCCGGGATGTAGGCGGTCACCTCGATCTGGCTGCTGAGCTTCACACGAGCGACCTTGCGCAGCGCCGAGTTCGGCTTCTTGGGGGTGGTGGTGTACACACGGGTGCACACGCCGCGCCGCTGGGGACTACCCTTCAGCGCCGGCGTCTTGGTCTTCGTGGTCTTTGCCTGACGGCCCTTTCGGACCAGCTGCTGGATCGTGGGCACCGGGTTTCTCCGCTCCCTTCGGCCGCACTCCTGCGGCCGCGCCGTCTGCTCGTTAGCCGTCCTGATGAACGGCTCTCCTACATTCCAACCAGGGCCGCCTGTGGAGGCCCCGGCACCCGCGGTCGGGCGTGTCGCCCAGCTCGCGGTTTCCCGGTGCGGACGTTCGCACGCGCACCGGATCTGTCACCGGCACGCGGCGGGCCGCGTTCCGGGTCTTGGGCTTGTGTCGTGCCGCCGCTCGATCACCGGGTCACCGGGGTCCAGCGCACGCACGAGTTGCCCGGGCTGGCCCGGGCACAAGGGGAAAGAATACCTACCACAGCCGCACAGGTCAAAACGGATCGGTCCGGGGGCCTCGTCGTAGCCCGAGGCCGAACCCCTCATGCCTGTCCGCCCGCGATGGACACCTACGGTCACAAGTGTACCGGCTTCCCCCGGCGACGCTTCGTCGGCCCCGGGGGCGACCGTGCTCACGACAGCCCGCCCGTCGGCATCACGCGAACTGCAGCACCAACGCCAGCACCAGGGCGACCAGGCTGAGCACCAGCCCCACCACCCCACAGCTCACCCCGGCCAGCGCCAGCCCCCGGCCGGTGAACCGGACGGCGGGCGGCGGGGCGGCCGGCGGATCTGCCGGAGGCCGAGCGAACCGGCGACGATCGCTGCCACTCCAGCCAGCACCCCGAGGACGGTGAAGGCCCCGGCCGCCCAGGCGCCGCCCCAGTTCCGCCCGCCGATACCGAAACACGCCACCAGCAGCGATACCAGGATCGAAGCGACACCGGCCACCAGCGACCCCCACGGCCAGACCCGAGGTGACCGGCGGCACGTCGAGGTACACCAGGCCGAAGGGCGTCCCGGGCACCGGGTCGACCCGCTTCGGCGGCCGGCCCGGCTCCCGCGGCGGCGGGGGCATGGCGCCCCACCCGCCGCCGGCCGGCACTCCCCAGCCCGGGCC
>JAEVHO010000018.1 GCA_016802835.1 Micromonospora sp. ATA32
GTTCCCGCTGATCCTGGCCACCATCGGCCTGCGCGCCCGGACCGCCGAGGCGACCGTCGCGCTCTCCGCCTTCACGCAGTGCACCGGGTACGTGATCGCCGCACTGGGCCCGATGCTGGTCGGGATCCTCTACGAGGCGACCGGCGGCTGGACCGCTCCGATCGGGTTCCTGCTGGTCGCGCTCGCGGTGCAGACGGTGGCGGGCATGGCGATCGCCCGTCCCCGTTACATCGAGGACGAGCTGCTGGGCAAGGGTGTCGAGGTGCGCGGCTGAGCGGGAGCGGTCAGGAGGAGGCCGGCGTCGGGTCCCCCGCCACCGCCTGGTCCACCGTCGGGTACGTGTGGAGCACCTCGACCAGTCCGCTCACCTCGAGGATGCGCAGCACCCCGCGCTGCGGGGCGGCCAGTCGGACCACGCCGCCGGCCTCGTCGGAGCTGTTCTTGGCGCGGACGAACACCGACAGGCCGGTCGAGTCGCAGAACGACACGTCCGCCAGGTCGAACACGAGGCGGCTGCGGCCCTTGTCGAGCAGATCCGTGATCTGGTCCTGCAGCTGAGGTGCGGTCGCCATGTCCAGCTCGCCCGCGACCGACACGACGACCACGTCGCCGCGTTGTTCCGTGTGCACCGTCAACGACATTCGGGACCTCCTGTTATCGGTGGAACGGTATCCCACGGACGGGGTGGGTGGGCAGAACGGGAGCGGGTACCGTGCCCGGGATCATTCTTTGCCGTGTGGCAAGTAGTTCGCCAGGCCCCAGTGATAGAGTCCGGCCGGTCCAGGTCCAGCTAGAGGGAGAAGCCATGGCGTTGAGCTCGGATGAGAGTAACCGGCTTGCCGGTCTGCTCAGCGAGCACGCCGAGCGGATCACGCAGCGCTGGACCGAGGCCGTCGCCACCGACCAGGCCGAGCAGCTGCTCGAGCTCTCCACCCCAGTGGTGAGGCTCTGGGAGGTGCCGAAGCCCTGGCTGCAGCTGCGTCCCTACGTCACCCCGGCGGTTGGCGGAGCGTGACGGTGGACGGCGGTCGGGCGACCGTGCTCGTGGTCGATGACAGTCGCACCAAGCGGTATCTCCTGGTCAGCTGGCTGACCCGGGCCGGCTTCGCGGTGCTGGAGGCGGAGAACGGCGCCGACGCGCTGGTCCGGGTGGACACCGATCCGATCGACCTGGTGGTGCTCGACGTCCGGCTGCCCGACCTGACCGGCTTCGAGGTCTGCGAGCGGATCAAGTCCGCGCACCCGGCGATACCGGTGATCCACGTGTTCGCACACGCGGTCGACGTGGTGGACCGGGCGCAGGGGCTCACTCGGGGAGCGGACGCGTACCTCGCCGAGCCGATCGATCCGGAGGAGCTGGTCGCCACCGCGCACGCGGCGCTGCGGTACTACCAGGCCCGGCAGCGGGCCGAGCTGCTCGCCGAACGGCTCACCGGGCTCGCCGACACCACGGTGGCCGTGCACGCGGCGCCGAACTTCGCCCGGCTGCTGCAGGCGGCGGCGAGCGGCGCCGCGCAGATCTTCAAGAGCCCGGCGGCGGTGGTGGCCGAGACCTTCGACGGCGACTGCCTCGCCGGGGTGTCGGCCGGCCCCCGAGGACGAGGCCCGGGTGGTGCCGTGGATGGTCGATGACCACCGGAGTCCCGACCGGCTCCACCGTCCGGGTGGACGAACCCGGCAACTGGGCGCTGGTCGACTGGCCCGCCGGCGATCAGGTCACCGTGGCCGCCGCCCGGCTCCGGGAGGACCGGGCGCCGCTCTACGTGGTGGTGCCGACCTCCACCCAGACCGCGCGTACGCCGGTGCTGGTGCAGCTCGCCCAGGCGGTCGCGGCGGCGGTCGAGGCGCAGCGCTCCTTCGACGAGGAGCACCGGATCGCGGTGACGCTGCAGCGCAGCCTGCTGCCGCGCCGGATCCCGGAGATCGCCGGACTGGACCTCGCCGTCCGCTACGAGCCGGCGAGCGCTCAGACCGAGGTGGGCGGGGACTTCTACGAGCTGGTCATGCTCGACGGGCACCTGCTGATGGCGATCGGCGACGTCGCCGGCCACTCGCTGCACGCCGCGACGGTGATGGCCGAGCTGCGCCATGCGGTGCGGGCGTACGCGGTGGAGGGGCACCAGCCGGGGATGATCCTGCACCGGGTGAACGAGCTGATGCGTACCCTGCTGCCGAACGAGATGGCCACCATCTGCGTCCTGCTACTGCACCCGCCGAGTGGCCGGGTGCGGCTGGCCAGCGCCGGTCACCTGCCGACGTTGATCAGCCTGGACGGCAAGGTGGAGTACGTCCAGCACTCGGCGCCGCTGCTCGGCGTCCGTGCGAAACGCCCGGCCGACCTGGAGTTCGTGCTGCCGGCCGGCGCGACACTGGTGCTCTACACCGACGGGCTGATCGAGCGTCGGGACGCCACCATCGACGAGGGACTGGCCGCGCTCGCCTCCTGCGCGGTGCGGGTGGACGACGACCTGGACCGGTTCTGCCAGCGACTGCTGGTCGAGCTGGCCCCGGCGGAGATCCAGGACGACGTCGCCGTGGTGGCGCTGCGCCGCCACTGACCACGAGCGGCCAGCGCCGGGGTCGCCTTGGTTGCCGTCGTCCGGGACGGGTGTTCGGCTCAGCCGATCGAGCGGGCGTACGCGGCCGGCGAGACGCCGGTGACCGCCGTGAACTCGCGTACCAGGTGGGCCTGATCGCTGTAGCCCAGGTCAATGGCGAGCGTCGCCCAGTCCAACGGCCCGCCGGTGGCCTGCTCGATCGCCTCCTGGAGCCGGTAGCGGCGGATCACCCACTTCGGACCGACGCCGACGTACTCCAGGAAGAGGCGCTGCAGCCGGCGGACCGAGATGTCGTGCCCGCGGGCGAAGTCGTCCACCCGCAGGATGGTCCGGTCGGTACGGATCGTCTCGGCCAGCGCCGTCGCCTCGAGGGCGAGCGGGTCCGGCTCGGGTGCCCAACCGGTGAGGAAGGCGTCCAGGGCGCGGCAGCGGTCGTCGTCCGTACCGTCGCAGACCTGGTGGTGGTCGCGATCCCCGCCGCCTGCCGACGGCCCGGGGGCGGGCGGCCCGGCGTCGCGTGGTGCGGAGGCCGGGAAGCGCGTCGCCAGCGGCCAGCGCCGGCCGGTCAGCTCGGCGACCGGACGCCGCCAGAACGGCCGGAAGCCGCCGGGACGGAACTGCACCCCGCAGACCCGGCCGGTGCCGCGCAGCGTGATCGAGAAGAGTTTCCGCCCGACGCCGGCTACCTCGGCGATCTCCGCGCCGCCGTCCTCGCGGTGGAAGACCACGTTCACCGCCGGGTGCGGCACCACCCGCTGCTCGAACGGCTCGGTCAGCTTCCAGTCGACGAGCCAGTAGTGCTCCACGTACGGGCGCAGCGCGGCGGCCGGCAGGTGCCGGCGGAACCGGACCTGCCGCAGCAACCGGCCGGGGTCGAGGATCCCCCGGCTGTCCCGACGCGGCTGGTGTCGCATTTCTTCAAGACCACCCTCATACGCTGGCCCTATGGCCACAAAGACTAGTGATCTGCTGGCGGTCGCCGCACCGCGGACCGTGGCGTTGGTCCGCGGTGTCTCCGACGACCAGCTGGACCTGCCGACGCCCTGCCCCGACTACTCGGTACGCGACCTGCTCAACCACCTGTACGACGTGGTGGTCAACTTCCAGTCGCTCGCGGCCAAGCAGCCGGTGGACTGGGCCCAGAAGAGTGACCACCTGACCGACGGCTGGCGGGACGGGTTCGCCGCCGAGACGGACCGGGTGATCCGGGCGTGGTCGGATCCGGCCGCGGTGGAGGGTGACTCGCCCGGGATGGGCCTGCCGCAGGCGACCGTCGGCGACATGCTGCTGGCGGATCTGACGGTGCACGCCTGGGACCTGGCCCGGGCGACCGGGCAGGAGCTGGCGGCGGAGCGCGCGACGGTGAGCGCGATCCACGGATTCATGGACCGGATGGGCGACACGGGCCGGCAGATGGGCGCCTTCGGCGAGCCCGTGCCCACCTCGCCGGACGCCCCCGAACTGGACCGCCTGCTCGGACGCACCGGCCGCGACCCGGACTGGTCGCCCGTCACCTGATCGACGCGGGCCCGGCGACCCGCCGCCCGGGCCCCCTTGACACCCGCTATTCGCTGAATGAATAGTGGCCCGTGTGTCCACGTCGCACGTTCTGCTGGGGCTGCTCGCCGCCGGGAGCCGGCACGGCTACGAGCTGAAGCGCGCCCACGACGAGCGGCTGCCCAGAGCCCGGCCGCTGGCCTTCGGGCAGGTCTACGCCACCCTCGGCCGGCTACGACGGGACGGGCTCGTCGCGCCGGCCGGGCAGGAGCGCGAGGGGGGCCCGGACCGGACGGCGTACACGCTGACCGGCGAGGGCCGGGCCGCGTTGGACCGGTGGCTCGCCGAGGTCGAGCCGCCGATGCCGTACGTCTCCAGCACGCTCTTCGCCAAGGTGGTGGTGGCGCTGCTGGTGGCCGACGTCGACCGGGCCCGCGACTACCTCGTCGCCCAGCGCCGGGCGCACGCCGACCGGTTGCGTGAGCTGACCGCCGCGAAGACCGCCCCGGCGGCCACGGTCGACGACGTCGTCGCGGCCGACTTCGCCATCGCCCACCTCGACGCGGACCTGCGGTGGCTGCACACCACCCTGGACCGGGTCGCCGACTGGCACCGGGAGGTGCATCCATGACCCAACTCCAGGCTCGCGGCGTGGTCAAGGCGTACGGGCCGACGCCCGCGCTGCGCGGGGTAAACCTCGAGGTGGGCGAGGGCGAGATCGTCTCCGTCACCGGTCCGAGCGGCTGCGGGAAGTCGACCCTGCTGCACTGCCTGGCCGGCATCCTGCGTCCCGACGCGGGCCAGGTGACCTGGCGGGGGCAGCGGATCGACGGCTGGTCCGAGGCGGCCCGGTCCAAGCTGCGGCGCACCGAGTTCGGGGTGCTCTTCCAGTTCGGTCAGCTCGTCGCCGAGCTGACCGCGGCGGAGAACGTCGCCCTTCCGCTGCTTCTCGCCGGCACGGGGCGGCGAGAAGCACGGACGGCGGCGCTGGCCTGGCTGGACCGGTTCGGCGTGGTCGAGCTGGCCGACGTCCGGCCAGGTGAGATGTCCGGCGGGCAGCAGCAGCGGTGCGCCACCGCCCGGGCGCTGGTCACCGAGCCGCAGGTGCTCTTCGCCGACGAGCCGACCGGTGCGCTGGACACGCTCACCGGCGAGCAGGTGCTCACCCAGCTCGTCCGGCTCGCCCGCGAGCAGCACACCACGGTCGTGCTGGTCACCCACGAGCCGCGGATCGCCGCGTACGCCGACCGGGAGGTCATCCTCCGGGACGGCGCGGTCGACCACAGCGGGTTGGGGCTCGACCTGCCGCTCGCCGGCGGCCAGCGGTGAAACCGTCCACCCTGGTCCGCCTCGCCCTGGCCGGCACCCGCACCGACACCGCTTGGGTGGCGCTGACCGCGCTCAGCGCCGCCCTGGCGACCCTCGCCGGCCTGGCCGCGCTGACCGTCCTGGCGATCCGGAAGCCACCCGGTGACGCCAGGGCCCTGTCGGAGCAGTACAGCAACGCGCTGCTGCGGGAGCCGGGACTGCGCGGCGGTGTCGCTTTCACCCTGCTGCTGCTCGTCGTACCGGTGCTGGCGCTGGCCGGCCAGTGCGCCCGGCTCGGCGCCCCCGGCGCGGGACCGCCGGCTGGCCGCGCTCCGGGCTGGCCGGCGCCACCCCGGGCCAGGTGACCCGGATCGCGGTGCTCGAAACCGGGGTGGCGAGCCTGCTCGGCACGGTCGCCGGTCTCGGGACGTACCTCGGCGGCCGGGAACTGCTGGGGCGGCCGGACGCGCGCGGCCAGCTCGCCCTCCCCACCGACGTGCTCCCGTCGCCCGTCGCCATGCTGGCCGTGGTGCTCGGACTGCCGGTGGTGGCGGCGCTGGCCACCGCGCTGATGCTGCGCCGGGTGACCGTCACCCCGTTCGGCGTGCTGCGGACGGCCGGCGGGAGCGCGGGCCGCGGCCCTGGGCCGGCCTCCTGATCCTGCTCGGGCTGGCCGCCTTCGCCTCCCTGCCGCCGGTGCTGCGCTGGTACGACGACCGGCACAGCGAGCCACCGTTCCTGCTGCCCCCGCTGCTGCTGGCCGGTGGCGGACTGGCCGCGATGGTCGGTGTGGTGACCGGCACCGGGTGGTTGTCGTACAGCGCCGGCCGGCTGCTGCACCGGTACGCCCGCCGCCCGGCGGCGCTGCTCGCCGCCAGCCGATTGATGACCGACCCGTGGGCGGGCAGCCGTACCTTCGCCGCGCTGCTGGCCGCGGTTCTCTTCGGTGCCGGCGCGGCCGGCGTGCGGGCGAACTTCGTCGCCGCCAACGAGCTGTCCCGCCGGACGGGCGCCGGGCTGGCCGGCGGCGGGGACTTCTACCTGCGGACCATGGACCTGGTCGACCTGGCGGTCGCGGTGGCGATGCTGATCGCGGCCGGCGGCCTGATGGTGGCCCTGGTGGAGGGGATCGCCGCCCGACGTCGGGCCTACGCCGCCCTGGTCGCGACCGGGGTGCCGCGTCCGACCCTCAGCCGGTCGATCGTCTGGCAGTCGTTGGCCCCGGCGGTGCCGGCCCTGGCACTCGCGCTCACCGTCGGCCTGCTGCTGGCCCGGGGCCTCTTCCGCGCACCGTCCAGCGGTGCCTCCTCCATCGAGATCTGTGACGCGGGCGAGCAGCTCTGCACCGACCCCGCCACCAGGGAGCAGTACAACCGGGTCGTGACGGTCGCCGAGATCACCGTGCCGCCGGGCGTACCCCTGGAGCAGTTGGCCTGGCTCGGGGCCGGCGCGGTCGGCGCGGTGCTGCTGACGGTCGCGGTCGGTCTGCTCTTTCTGCGGGCCAGCACGGCGGTGGAGGAGCTGCGGACGGCCTGAATCGGGACGTGACGGCCTGGGCGTCCGTGACGCTGTTGCCTGCGGAGGCCCGCCAGCGGGCCCCAGCCCCGGGCGGACCAGCCCGTGGGCGTGACAGCGGTGGCGGGAGACCAGATGCACAACCAGCCGGGCGGCACGCCGGTGTTCGTCGACGGGACCGGCCGGCGTCGACGGCGCACGGTCATCGCCGGCACCGCGATGGGCCTCGGCCTGCTCACCAGCCTTGGCCTGATCGCCGCCGGCCTGTTCGGCGGGTCGTCCGTTTCGCTGCCCGGGTGGACGGACGCCAAGGTGGAGCCGCCCATCGAGGCCGGAGTCGACGGGCTGGGCGGCGACGCCAGCCCCACGCCCCGGTCGTCCCTGGTCACCAGCACGGCGGTGCCCTTACCGTCGTCCGCCCCGACGACCACCCAGCCGGGCCCTGGTCCCGCCACCGCGACCCGCACGGCCCCCGCCCCCAAACCGGGCACCTCCGGCCAGCCGGGCCTGGGCGACGAGCGCCGCAGCACGGCCAAGCCGAGCAGGTCCCCGGGTAGGCCGAGGTAGGGGTGTCCCGCCACGTCGCCCGCCGCGACCCCCGAGCCCACTGGGTCCTGCTCCTGCTCGGCCTGGTGCTCCTGCTCGCGGCGCTCAGCCTGCACGGCCTGGTGACCGGCATCGCCGATGGCTCCGGTCAGCCCGGCGCGGACGCGCACCCGCACCGGACCAGGTCACCTCCGGCGGGCCCGTGCTGCGGCTCGACCGGGCCGAGCCGGTCTCCCGCCCGATGCCGGTCCGGACCATCGCGCTGACCTTCGACGACGGGCCGGACCCACGGTGGACGCCCCAGGTGCTCGACGTGCTGCGCCGGCACCACGCGCACGCCACCTTCTTCCTCGTCGGCGCCCGGGTCAACGAGCACCCGGAGTTGGCCCGGCGGATCCTCGCCGAGGGTCACGAACTCGGCTCGCACACCTTCACCCACATCGACCTGGGGACGGCGCCGGGCTGGCGCGCCGACCTGGAGCTGTCGCTGACCCGCAAGGCGATCGCCGGGGCGACCGGCCGCGAGGTCACCCTGCTCCGCCCACCGTTCTCGTCCACCACGCCGACGCTGACCGCCCCCGAGTACGACGCGCTGCGCAGCGCGCCGGCACCGGTCACGTCGCCGTGCTCACCGACCTGGACACCAGGGACTGGCAGCGCCCCGGCACCCCGGCCATCGTCCGGGCGCACCCCCCAGCGCGACCGGGGCGCGTCGTGCTCATGCACGACGGGGGTGGCGACCGGGCGCAGACCGTGGCCGCCCTCGATCAGTTGCTGCCCCGGCTGACGAAGCAGGGCTACCGGTTCACCACCGTCAGCGAGGGGATCGGCGCGCCGCCGTCGACGGTCGCCGCGAGCGCCGGCACCCGCTGGAGCGGGACCGCGCTGCGCTGGACGCAGACGGGCGCAGGCTGGCTGACCGAAGCCATGAACCTGCTGCTCGGCGTCGCGCTGCTGCTCGGCGTCGCCCGGCTGGCGGTGCAGGTGGTCTGCGCCCAGACCCACGTGCGGCGGGTGCGCCGGCGGAAGGGCCCCCGCCGGACGGTGGACGCCCCGGTCTCGGTGATCGTGCCCGCGTACAACGAGGCCGCGAACATCGCGGCCACCGTGCGCTCGCTGGTCGCCAGCGCGTACCCGACGCTGGAGGTGATCGTGGTGGACGACGGATCGAGCGACGGCACCGCCGAGATCGTCGAACGGCTGGGGCTGCGCGGGGTACGGGTCATCCGGCAGGCCAACGCGGGCAAGCCCGCCGCGCTGAACACCGGCATCCGGGCCGCCCGCGCCGAGCTGCTGGTGCTGGTCGACGGTGACACCGTGTTCCAGCCCGACACCATCCACCGGCTCGTGCAGGAGTTCGCCGACCCGACCGTGGGGGCGATCTCGGGCAACACCAAGGTCGCCAACCGGCGCGGGCTGCTCGGCCGGTGGCAGCACCTGGAGTACGTGATCGGCTTCAACCTCGACCGCCGGATGTACGACGTGCTGGAGTGCATGCCGACCATCCCGGGCGCGATCGGCGCGTTCCGCCGGCAGGTGCTGCTCCGGGTGGCCGGCGTCCCCTCGGACACGCTGGCAGAGGACACCGACCTCACCATGCAGGTGCTCCGGGCCGGCTGGCGGGTGGTGTACGAGGAGGGCGCGATCGCCTGGACCGAGGCGCCGTCGACGCTGCGGCAGCTCTGGCGGCAGCGCTACCGCTGGTGCTACGGCACGATGCAGGCGATGTGGAAGCACCGGCACGCGCTGCGCGAGCCGGGGGCCGGCGGGAAGCTCGGCCGGCGTGGGCTGCCGTACCTGACCGTGTTCCAGATCGTGCTGCCGTTGACCGCCCCCGCCGTCGACGTCTTCGCCGTCTACGGGCTGCTCTTCATGCCCTGGTCGACCCTCGCCCTCGCCTGGACCGGCCTGCTCCTGCTCCAGGGGATCACCGCCGGGTACGCGCTGCGACTGGACCACGAGCGGCTCGGTCCGATCTGGACCCTGCCGCTGCAGCAGCTCGTCTACCGGCAGGTGATGTACCTGGTGGTAGTGCAGTCGGTGGTGACCGCGGTGGTCGGAAACCGGCTGCGCTGGCAGCGGATGGACCGTACCGGAGAGGCGGCGGCCCTGGTCGGCGCCGGCACGACCGGGCGCTGACCCCCGCCGCCGGGCCTCGTCACAGGACTGGTCCGGCGAGTCGTCGTTCCGCTCCGCGGCTTGGTCACGTCGCCGGCCTGCCGGTCCCCGGTCCGGTCGACATGGTGCCCGATGCGGATCCTCACGATCGTGCTCGTTCCTGGAAACCGTGGCCTCGCCGCGCGCTTGAGGCCACTGCTTCCAGGAACCAGTGCGATCTTGCCCGTGGCGCCTCATTGCGGGACGGGACGGGGTGGGGCTGCGGCGGGGCCGGCCCGGGCGGCAGGATGGCCAGATGGAGCTGATCTCGCTGGCGAACGTCCGGGAAGCCGCCGCCGACATCGCGCCGACCGTGCTGCGCACTCCGCTGCTGCGTGCCCCGTGGGACGACGAGCTGTGGCTCAAGCCGGAGAGCCTGCAACCGGTCGGCTCGTTCAAGCTGCGCGGCGCGACGCACGCCGTCGCCCGGCTCGACCCGGCGGCGCGGCCCCGGGGCGTGGTGACCCACTCCTCCGGCAACCACGGCCAGGCGCTGGCGTACGCGGCCCGGGCGGCGGGCATCCCGTGCACCGTGGTGGTGCCCGAGGGGGCGCCGGCGGTCAAGGTCGACCGGATCCGGACCTCGGCGCCGAGGTGCTGCTGGTGCCGCCGCCGCGCCGGCTGGCGGAGGCGGAACGGGTCGCCGCCGAGTCGGGTGCGACGCTGGTGCCGCCCTTCGACGACCGGCGGATCATCGCCGGCCAGGGCACCGTCGGGCTGGAGATCATCGAGGACCTGCCCGAGGTCGACGTGGTGCTGGTGCCGGTGGGCGGCGGCGGGCTCTCCTCCGGGGTGGCCACGGCCGTCCGGGCGCTGCGCCCGTCGACCGCGGTGATCGGGGTGGAGCCCCTGCTCGCCGCCGACGCGCAGGAGTCGCTCGCCGCCGGTGAGGTGGTGGTCTGGGACACCTCGCGCACCTACCGGACCAGCGCCGACGGGCTGCGTACCCAGCTGTCCGAGCTGACCCTCGCACACCTGCGGGAACGCCTCGACGCCATCGTGACGGTGACCGAGGAGGAGATCGCGGCCACGATGGGGCGGCTGGTCCGCGAGGCCCGGCTGGTGGTCGAGCCGAGCGGGGCCGTGGCGGCCGCCGCCCGGCTCTTCCACCGGGCGGCGCTTCCGTCCGGACGTACCGTCGCGGTGGTCACCGGCGGCAACGTCGACCCCGCGGTGCTCGCCGCCGCCGTGACCGGCGCGTGAGCGGGCGGGGTCAGGCCCGGCCCAGGCGGTCGAGGATCCAGGCGTTGATGAACGCCTCCTCCTTCCAGGCGTCGTAGCGGCCGCTCGGGCCGCCGTGCCCGGCGCCCATCTCGGTCTTGAGCAGATAGTCGCCCTGCGGCGCGACGGCCCGCAGCCGGGCGACCCACTTGGCCGGCTCGTGGTAGAGCACCCGGGTGTCGTTGAGGCTGGTCACCGCGAGGATCGCCGGGTAGTCGACCGCCGCCACGTTCTCGTACGGCGTGTACGTCTTCATGTACGCGTACACCTCGGGGTCGTCGAGGGGATTGCCCCACTCCTCCCACTCGGTGACCGTCAACGGCAGCGACGGATCGAGGATCGAGGTGAGCGCGTCGACGAACGGCACCTGCGCGACGATGCCGGTGAACGCGTCCGGGGCCAGGTTGGCCACCGCGCCCATCAGCAGCCCGCCGGCCGAGGCGCCCCGGGCCACCAGCCGGTCCCCCGCCGTCCAGCCGGACTTGACCAGGTGCTGGGCGCAGGCGACGAAGTCGGTGAAGGTGTTCTTCTTGGCCAGCAGCTTGCCCTCGTCGTACCAGCGCCGGCCCAGCTCGCCGCCGCCGCGGATGTGCGCCACCGCGAAGATCACCCCACGGTCCAGCAGGGAGAGTCGGGCGATGGAGAACCACGGGTCCATGCTCGCCTCGTACGAGCCGTAGCCGTAGATGACGCACGGCGCGGAGCCGTCCCGGGGCGTGTCGGCCCGGCAGACCAGCGAGATCGGCACCCGGGTGCCGTCGTCGGCGAGCGCCCAGTCCCGGTGCTGCTCGTAGTCGGCCGGGTCGTACGCCCGCCCGTCCGGCCCGGGACGGACCGGCTTCTGCTTGCGCAGCACCAGCGCCCGGGTGACCAGGTCGACGTCGTAGACGGAGTCCGGGGTGACCAGTGAGGAGTAGCGGACCCGGACCTGACGGCTCTGGTATTCCGGGTTGGCGTCCAGCCCGACGCTGTAGATCGGCTCCGGGAAGTCGATGTCGTACGAGTCGCCACCGCCGACCGGGAGCACCCGCAGGCCGGTCAGCCCGTTGTTGCGCAGCGAGACGACCAGGTGGTTCTCGAACGCGTCGACGGACTCCAGCCGGGTGCCGGGGGAGTGCTCGATCAGCGGCACCCAGTCGCCCGGCGCGTCCGCCGAGGTGTACGCCAGCGCGAAGTCCTCCGCGCCGTCGTTGTGCAGGATCAGGAAGCGGTGCCCATGGTGTTCGACGGCGTACTCGATGCCCTGCCGGCGCGGCGCGACGACGGCCGGCATCCCGGTCGGGTTGCCGGCCGGGATGACCCGCACCTCGCTGGTGATCTTGCTGTGGATGTCGACGACGATGAACCGCTCCGAACGGGTCAGCTCGACGCCGACCCAGAACCGCTCGTCGTCCTCCTGATGGACCACCACGTCCTCGCCCGACGGGGTGCCGACGGTGTGCCGCCAGACCCGGTTGGGCCGCCACGCCTCGTCGACGGTCACGTAGAACAGCACCGAGGCGTCCGCCGACCAGGCGGTGCCGTAGAAGGTGTCCGGCACCTCGTCGGCGAGCACCTCGCCGGTGGAGAGGTCCTTCACCCGCAGGGTGAACCGCTCGTCCCCGCTGAAGTCCGTCGAGTACGCCAGCCAGCGCGCGTCCGGACTGACGTCGAACGCGCCCAGCGAGAAGAAGTCGTGCCCCTCGGCGAGCAGGTTGCCGTCGAGCAGCACCTCCTCACCGTCCAGCGGGGCGCCGTCGACGCTGACCGGGGGCTCGGTTTCGCCGTCGCGGACCGCGCGGCGGCAGTGCACGCCGTACTGCTGACCCTCGACGGTGCGGGTGTAGTACCAGTAGCCGCCCTTGCGGGTCGGCACCGACAGGTCGGTCTCCTGGGTCCGCCGGCGGGTCTCCTCGAACAGCTCCGCGCGCAGCCCCTCGAGGTGCGCCGTCCGGGCCTCGGTGTACGCGTTCTCGGTCGTCAGGTAGGCGATCGTCTCCGGGTCGTCCTTGGCGGCGAGCCAGGCGTACTCGTCGACGACGGTGTCGCCGTGGTGGGTGCGCTCGGCGGGAACCCGCTTGGCGACGGGCACGGGGGTCTCGGTGGTCACGGCGCCACGTTACCGGCCGCCCGGGCGTCCCGGCCGGGTACGCGCGGCACGGGTTCCGCCGACCCCGCCCCGCCTCGTTCGAACACATGTACGATAACCGCCATGGCGGCAGCAGCGAGTTCCACCGACCGGTCCGGGGCCATCGAGATCACGCACCGGTTGACGGAGATCTGCGGCCCGCCCTTCGCCCGGTTCGCCGGCCCGGCCGACGAGGTGGCCGGCCGGCCGGCCCGCTGGGTGGCGGTGCCGGGCGGCCCGAACGCGGCGGCGAGGTGCTGCGACTGGCCGCCGCGCACGACCTGACGGTCGTCCCCCGGGGCGCCGGCACGAAGATCGACTGGGGCGCGGCTCCGGGACGGGTCGACATCATGCTGGACACCGGCAGGCTTGCCGGGATCGGCCACCAGCCGGTGGGTTCGCCGGTGGTGGAGATCGGCGCGGGCACCCCGCTGCACGCGGCTCAGGCCACCCTGGAACGCACCGGCCAGCGGCTGCCGTTGGACGCGCCGTCGCCGGGCGCGACCCTGGGCGGTGTGCTCGCGGCCGACGAGGCCGGCCCGTTGCGGCACCGGCACGGCGGCCCCTGCGAACAGTTGGTCGGGCTGCGTTACCTGACCGCCGACGGCGAGCTGGTCAACGTCGGTGGCGGCGGGGCGGGGCTTGATCTGGCCCGGCTGCTCTGCGGGTCGCAGGGCGCCCTCGGCGTGCTGGTCTCGGCGACGATGCGGGCCGGGGCCGCGCCGGCCAGCCGGGTCTGGGTGTCCCGCCCGGTATGGACCCCGCTGGAGGTGCATGATCTGGTCCGTGCGGTGCTCGCCGCCCGGCTCGACCCGGCGGCGATCGAGCTGGACCTGCCGACCGCCGCCGCGTTCCGGCCGCGCCGGCCCGTCTCGCCGGACCACCCGTCGATGGCCGGCCGGCTGGGTGCCCAGGCCGGCGCCGGCAGCCTGGTGGTGCTGCTGGAGGGTGGCCCCGCCGACGTCACCGAGCGCGCCGAACACCTGGTCGCCCTGCTCGGCCACGGCTCGACCACGTCCCACTCCGCGCCGGACTGGTGGCGGCGCTACCCGTTCCGCCCCGGTGAGACGGCGCTGCGGATCGAGGTGCCGATCACCGACCTGCACGCCGCCGTCTACGCGCTGCGCGACGCGGCGGGCACCCCGGTCCCGGTACGCGGCTCCGCCGGCCTCGGCGTGGTGCACGCGGCCCTGCCCGGCACCGCGGCCCCGGAACGGGTGGCGTCGATCCTCACCGCCGTGCGCGCGGTGCTGCTGGCCCGGCAGGGCCGGTGCGTGGTGGTGGCCGCGCCGGCGCCGGTCCGCCGCGCCGTCGACCTGTGGGGCGAGCTGGCGGCGCTGCCCCGGCTGCGGGCCGTCAAGCAACACCTCGATCCGCACCGGCGCCTCGCCCCCGGCCGCCTGCCCGGCGGCCTCTGAACGCTCGACATGCCGCCAATCTACCGAGGTCGATGGCCGCGCGGAGTCCCTCAGACCGCGTCGTTGCGCAGGACCAGGATGGCGATGTCGTCGCGGGGCGCCTCCACCGAGAAGCCGATGGCGGTGGAGCGCAACCGCGCGGCCACCACGTCGGCCGAATAGCCAGCCAGCGGGGCGGCCGCGTCGCGCAGCCGCTCGGTGCCGAAGAGTTCCCGGCCACGGCGACGCTCGGTCACCCCGTCGGTGTAGAAGATCAGCGAGTCGCCGGGCTCGAGCGCGATCTCCGCGGTCGGCGAGCTGATCGAGTCGAGCAGGCCCAGCGCCGTGCCACCGGAGCCGACGAAGGCCGCCCCGCCGCCCCCACGCAGCAGCACCGGCCGGTCATGACCGGCCAGGTGCAGGGAGACGTCGAGCCGGTTGTCGTCGCCCGGCCCGACGGCCGCCAGGGCCAGCGTGCAGTAGCGTCCGCCGCCCCGCTCCACCAGCGTCTCGTTGAGTCGGGCCAGCGCCTCCGCCAGCGGCTTGCCGTCGCCGACCAGCACCCGGATCACGTCGCGGACCAGCCCGGTGACCGCCGCGGCCTGGACGCCCTTGCCGGAGACGTCGCCGATGACCACCAGCCAGCGGCCGTCCGGCAGCCGCACCACGTCGTAGAAGTCGCCGCCGACGTCGGCCTCATCGCCGGTCGGGACGTACTCGGCGGCGAAACCGATCCCCTCCACCACCGGCAGCACCGGCGGCAGCAGCGACTGCTGGAGCGTCTGGGCCACCCGCCGGCGCTCGGCGTGGATCCGGGCGTTCTCGATCGCCAGGGCGGCCCGGCGGGCCACGTCCTCCAGCACCGCGACCTCGTCCGGGTCGTGCCGGTGCCGTTGGTGCCGGCCCACCGCGAGGGTGCCGAGCCGCTGGCTGCGGGCGATCAGCGGGACAGCGAAGCCCTCCATCGGCGCGCCCAGCGGCACCTGGGCCGCGCTGCGGGAGGCCTCCCGCAGCCGGGCCTGGACCGAGTCCGGCCCGGTCTCCTGGAGCACCTTGTGCAGCTGCGGCAGCAGCGACTCGTCGGCGTGGCTGGCGGCGGCGAGCTTGAGCCGGCCCCACTCGTCGGTGGTGTGCACCGCGCACCACTGCCCGAGCCGGGGCACCACGAGCTGCGGGATGAGCGCCATGGTCAGCTCGACGTCGAGGGACTGGGCGAGCAGCTCGCTCGCCTCGGCCAGGAAGGTCAGCCAGGCCGACCGGCGGACGTCCGCCCGGCGCAGCCGGTCGTTCTCCAGGTGCAGCGAGAGCCGTTCGGCCGCCAGCACCGCGAGCGGCCGGGCGTACGCGGACGGCGCCGCGTCCAGCTCCAGCTCGCCGGCGTACGGCCGGTGCACCGCCAGCGGCACCTGGAGCAGCTCGTTGCCGGGACGCGGCTGCCGGCCGTACCGGCTCAGCACCTGGGTGCCCTGGCCGTCGCCCCGGTCCAGCCGGACCACCCCACCGGCCGCGCCGACCATTTCTGCAAGGCGGGTGAGCAGGTCGGCGGCGAAGTCGGGCAGCGGGTCGTCGGCGTACGGGTCGGGGCTGGTCTGCATCAGCTCGCTCATCGCGGCGGCGCTCGGCGTGGAACCCTCCCCGGCCGCGCCGGAGCCGCCCGCGACGGTGGCGGGGGTACGCGCCGCCCGGTTCGCCCCGGCCCCGTCCTGCGTGTCCGGTACGGCGTCGTGCCGGTCCAGCCGGAACCAGACGCCCTTGCCGCTGGGCAGGTACGTCGTCCCCCACCGGCTGGCGAAGTGGTCGACGAGCAGCAGCCCCCGGCCCCGCTCGGAGACCTCGGTGATCTCGTCCGAGTCGTTTCGCACCCCGACGACCAGCTCGTCCACCGGCCCGGAGGCGAAGTCGGAGACGGTGACGGTCAGCCCGACTTCGTCCGCGAGGACCTCGATGTCCAGTTCGGTGCGGGCGTGCTCCACGGCGTTCGTGGAGAGTTCGGTGGTGAGCAGCAGCGCCTCGTTGAGCAGTTCTTCGAGATTGGCCTCGGCCAGCACCGACCGGACGACGGCGCGCGCGGCGGCGGGCGTACGCCGATCTGCGGGGAGGCGGACGCGCCGGACGTGCTCCTCTGGGCCGCCGGTCGTCGAGGGCCTCACCTCCGCTGACACCCCCGTATCCTCCACCGCGGTCGGGGCGAGTGCCAAGCCGCCGCCGAGGGTGAGGAAGTGAACCACCCCGTCGGGTCAGGTCCGGGCCGCAGCCGGGCAACCCCATTCGACCGCCGGCCGGGCGTGGCGATCGGCCGCGCGACCTGGCCTCGACGCGGAACGCGGGCACAATGATGGGATGGCCGGCGTGTCGGTACGCGCCGGAGGCCCCGAGCTGAGCGAGGAATGATGACCACGGCGAAACAATCGGTAGCCGCGGACCCGTCCGCTCCTGATCATGACGCGCTGCTCGGTGAGCTGGCGGAGGCGCTGCGGCGGGTGCGTGGTGGCGACCTGAAGGTCCGGTTGTCGCGTCGCGCGGGTGCGGCGGGCGAGGTCGCCGAAGCCTTCAACGAGGTGGTGTCGCTGCAGGAGCGGCAGCACCTGGACCTGCGCCGGATCAGCCGGATCGTCGGCCGGGACGGCCGGCTGACCGAACGGCTCGACGAGGAGGGTCTGGACGGCTCCTGGGCGGAGGGGCAGCGGGCGATCAACTCGCTGATCGACGACCTGGGGCGCCCGACCACCGAGATCGCCCGGGTCATCGTGGCGGTGGCGGACGGTGACCTTTCCCAGCACATGGCGCTGGAGATCGACGGTCGCCCGCTGCGCGGCGAATATCTGCGCATCGGCCACACGGTGAACACGATGGTCGACCAGCTTTCCTCGTTCTCCAACGAGGTGACCCGGGTGGCCCGGGAGGTGGGCACCGAGGGTGAGCTCGGCGGCCAGGCGGACGTCCGGGGCGTGGCCGGCACCTGGAAGGACCTCACCGACTCGGTCAACACCATGGCGTCGAACCTGACGTACCAGGTGCGGTCGATCTCGCAGGTGGCCACGGCGGTGGCCCGGGGCGACCTGTCGCAGAAGATCACCGTGTCGGCCAAGGGCGAGGTGGCGGAGCTGGCGCACACCTTCAACTCGCTCACCGACACCCTGCGGCTCTTCGCCGAGCAGGTGACCCGGGTGGCCCGGGAGGTGGGCACGGAGGGCAAGCTCGGCGGTCAGGCGGAGGTGCCGAACGTCGCCGGCACCTGGAAGGACCTGACCGACAGCGTCAACTCGATGGCGTCGAACCTGACCTCCCAGGTCCGCAACATCGCCCAGGTCTCCACGGCGGTGGCCCGGGGCGACCTGAGCCAGAAGATCACGGTGGCCGCCCAGGGCGAGATCCTGGAGCTGAAGGACACCGTCAACACGATGGTGGACCAGCTCTCGTCGTTCGCCGACGAGGTGACCCGGGTGGCCCGGGAGGTGGGCACCGAGGGCAAGCTCGGCGGTCAGGCCCAGGTACGCGGCGTCTCCGGCACCTGGCGGGACCTGACGGAGAACGTCAACCAGCTCGCCGGCAACCTCACCAGCCAGGTGCGCAACATCTCCCAGGTCTCCACCGCGGTGGCGAAGGGCGACCTGAGCCAGAAGATCACGGTGGACGCCCGGGGCGAGATCCTGGAGCTGAAGTCGACGGTGAACACGATGGTGGACCAGCTGTCGTCGTTCGCGGACGAGGTGACCCGGGTGGCCCGGGAGGTGGGCACCGAGGGCAAGCTGGGCGGCCAGGCCCAGGTCAAGGGCGTCTCGGGTACGTGGCGGGACCTGACCGGCAACGTGAACTCGATGGCGTCGAACCTGACCAGCCAGGTCCGCAACATCGCCTCGGTCACCACCGCGGTCGCCAAGGGTGACCTCGGCCAGAAGATCACCGTCGACGCCCAGGGCGAGATCCTGGAGCTGAAGAACACCGTCAACACCATGGTCGACCAGCTGTCGTCGTTCGCCGACGAGGTGACCCGGGTGGCCCGGGAGGTCGGCATCGAGGGCAAGCTGGGCGGCCAGGCCCAGGTGAAGGGGGTCTCCGGCACCTGGCGGGACCTCACCGAGAACGTCAACCAGCTGGCCTCCACGCTCACCACCCAGCTGCGGGCGATCGCCCAGGTGTCGACCTCGGTGACCCGTGGCGACCTGACCCAGCGAATCGCGGTCAAGGCGCAGGGCGAGGTCGCCGAGCTCAAGGACAACATCAACCAGATGATCGTCACCCTGCGGGAGACGACCAAGAAGAACGCCGAGCAGGGCTGGCTCGACTCCAACCTGGCCCGGATCGGCGGCCTGCTGCAGGGGCAGCGCGACCTCGGCGAGGTCTGTCGGATGATCATGATGGAGGTGACCCCGCTGGTCGACGCGCAGCTCGGCGCGTTCTTCCTGGCGGACGCCTCCGACGGCAGCATGCGGCTGCGGCTGACCGCCTCGTACGGCTACGTCGCGCGGGGGCACGACGTGACCTTCGGGCCCGGCGAGGGGCTGGTCGGTCAGGCCGCGCTCTCCCGCCGAACGATCCGGGTGCAGGCGCAGCCCGATGGCCGGCTCATGCTGCGCTCCGGGCTGGCCGAGACGCCGCCGGCGGACCTGGTCGTGCTGCCCGTCCTCTTCGAGGGCGAGCTGCTCGGCGTGATCGAGTTCGCCAGCGTGTCGACCTTCTCCGAGCTGCACCTGTCGTTCCTGGAGCGGCTGGTGCTCACCATCGGCCTGGCGGTCAACACCATCCAGGCGAACCGGCGTACGGAGGAGCTGCTGGCCCAGTCGCAGCGGCTCGCTCTGGAGCTGCAGGACCAGTCGGCGGAGCTGCAGCGCACCAACGCCGAGCTGGAGGACAAGGCCCAGCTGCTCTCCGAGCAGAAGGGCAACATCGAGACCAAGAACCGGGAGATCGAGCTGGCCCGGCTCGGCCTGGAGGACAAGGCCCAGCAGCTGACCCGGGCGTCGGCGTACAAGTCGGAGTTCCTGGCCAACATGAGCCACGAGCTGCGTACGCCGCTGAACTCGCTGCTGCTGCTGTCCCGGCTGCTGGTCGAGAACTCGGAGCAGAACCTGACCCCGAAGCAGATCGAGTTCGCCCGGACGATCCACGGTTCCGGCTCCGACCTGCTTCGGTTGATCGACGACATCCTGGACCTGTCCAAGATCGAAGCGGGCCGGATGGACGTCGAGCCGACCGAGATCCGGTTCACCGAGATCCGCGGGTACGTCGAGCAGGCGTTCGCGCCGCAGGCGGAGGAGAAGGGCCTGGACTTCCAGGTGCGGGTGGCCAAGGAGCTGCCGCCGGCGCTGGTCACCGACGCCCAGCGGCTGCAGCAGATCCTGCGCAACCTGCTCTCCAACGCGGTGAAGTTCACCGACAACGGCGCGGTGACGCTGCGGATCGCTCCGGCGGCGGAGAACGCGGTCTTCGACGTGCCGGCGCTGACCAACGCCCAGCAGGTGATCGCCTTCACGGTGATCGACACCGGCATCGGCGTCTCCGACGACAAGCTCTCGCTCATCTTCGAGGCATTCCAGCAGGCCGACGGCACCACCAGCCGCCGCTACGGCGGCACTGGGCTGGGCCTGTCGATCAGCCGAGACCTGGCGCGGCTGATCGGCGGCACGATCACCGTGTCGTCGGCGCCCGGCCAGGGCTCGACCTTCACCCTCTTCGTACCCCAGGTGCTGGCGCCGGACGCGGTGGTGGCACCGCAGTCCCCGTCGCCGTCGCGGGCGGGCCTGCCGTCGTCGCTGCTGATGCCGATGGAGCTGCCGCAGGCGCCGGAGTCCCCGGCCACCCGGCGGCTGGAGGGCGCCACCGTGCTGATCGTCGACGACGACGTCCGCAATGTCTTCGCCCTGACCAGCGCATTGGAGCTGCACGGGATGACCGTGCTCTACTCGGACAACGGGGCGGACGGCGTCCGCCTGCTGGCCGAGCATCCGGAGGTGGACATCGTGCTGATGGATGCGATGATGCCGGACCAGGACGGGTACGAGACGACCCGGCAGATCCGGCGCAACCATCGCTTCGCCGACCTGCCGATCGTCTTCCTGACGGCGAAGGCGATGCCGGGCGACCGCGAGTCAGCACTCGCCGCCGGCGGCAGCGACTACATCACCAAGCCGGTCGACCTGGACGACCTGATCGAACTGATGGCGACCTGGATCAGTGGCAGCCGAGGCGAGGAGAATTCGTGACCCAGACGGCCAAGGCGCTGCTGGTGGACGACCGGCGGGAGAACCTGATGGCCCTGGAGGCGATCCTCCAGGGGCTACCGGTGCAGTCGGTGGCGGTGGAGAGCGGCGAGGCGGCGCTCAAGCAGCTACTGGTGGACGACTTCGCGGTGATCCTGCTGGACGCGCAGATGCCGAACATGGACGGGTTCGAGACGGCGAGCCACATCAAGCGGCGGGAGCGGACCCGGCACGTGCCGATCATCTTCCTCACCGCCGCCGACAAGGACGCCCAGCTGGCCCTGCGCGGGTACGCGGTCGGCGCGGTGGACTACCTCACCAAGCCGTTCGACCCGTGGGTGCTGCGGGCGAAGGTCTCGGTCTTCGTGGAGCTGTGGGTGAAGACCCGGCAGCTCGCCGCCCAGTCCGAGGTGGTGCGGGAGCGGGAGGCGCAGTGGCGCGCGCTCACCGACGCGGTGGACGAGGCGACCACCCTGCTCCGCTCGGACGACCCGGACGGCCGGGACCGCGCCGTCGAGCTGCTGGAGCAGGCTCGCTGGGGTTCGGTGTCCTGATCCGGCTCCCGGGCGGCCGTGGCAGGTAGGGGGCTACCTGTTGCCGTGGCCGGTGGCGGCGCGGCGGGCCCGCCACCGTTCGCCGAGCGAGTCGATCTCCTCCTGGACGAAGATGAAGAAGTCGCGCATCTCGGCGACCCGTTCACCGCTGGGGGTCGCCGGACCGCGCAGCGCGTCGACCCCGGCCGACGCGATGTCGATGAAATTCTTGTAGAGGCCGGTCTTGGTGATCGTCGCCTCGTACCAGGGGTTGTCCGGCATCCGGTAGCGGTCCCGCCGGGAGCCCTTTACCGGCTCCCGGACCAGCATGCCGAACTGGGTCAGGTAGCGGACCGCGCCGGAGACCGCCGCCGCGCTGACCTCGAGCCGCTCGCCGATCTCGGCCGCGGTCAGCGGCTCGTCGGCGGCCATCACGGCGAAGAGCACCCGGGCCGCCATCCGGGGGAAACCGACGTCCGCGAAGGCCATCGCCATCCGCTCGACGAAGAGGTGGACCTCCTCCTCGTCCGGCGCGGGCGGGCGGTCGTCAGTCATCTGTGGTCGCTCCTCACTGCCGGTCGGGACGTCGATCGTGCCTCAGATCTCACTGTCTTCACAACTTTGTGAAACGAGTGTAACTTCCGATGCATGGAAACTGCCATCGAAGCCTCCGGCCTGGTGAAGAGCTTCGGCCGGACCCGTGCGCTCGACGGACTCGACCTCACGGTCCGTGCCGGCGAGGTCCACGGCTTCCTCGGTCCGAACGGAGCGGGGAAGTCGACCACGATCCGGGTGCTGCTCGGTCTGCTCCGGGCCAGCGCGGGCACCGTCCGGCTGCTGGAGGGTGATCCGTGGCGGGATGCCGTCGCGCTGCACCGCCGCCTGGCGTACGTGCCCGGGGACGTCAATCTCTGGCCCAACCTGACCGGCGGTGAAGCGATCGACCTCTTCGGGTCACTGCGCGGCGGCCTCGACAAGCGCCGCCGGTCGGCACTCCTGGAGCGGTTCCGGCTGGACCCCACCAAGAAGGCCCGGACCTACTCGAAGGGCAACCGGCAGAAGGTCGCCGTCGTCGCCGCCTTCGCCTCCGACGTCGACCTCTACATTCTCGACGAGCCGACGTCCGGCCTCGACCCCCTGATGGAGGCGGTCTTCCAGGACTGCGTACGGGAGGTCACGAAGGAGGGCCGGACGGTGCTGCTGTCCAGCCACATCTTCTCCGAGGTGGAGGCGCTGTGCGACCGGGTGAGCATCATCCGGGAGGGTCGGACGGTGGAGTCGGGCACGCTGGCGGAGCTGCGCCACCTGACCCGGACGGCCGTCACGGTGGAGACCGTCGAGCCGGTCACCGGCCTCGCCGACCTGCCGGGCGTGCACGACCTCGACCAGCAGGGCACCCGGGTGACGTTCGACGTGGACACCGCCGACCTGGACGGCGTCCTGCGTCACCTGACCCGGTTCCGGGTGCGCTCGCTGGCCAGCGCCCCGCCCTCGCTCGAAGAGCTGTTCATGCGGCACTACGGCGACCGGCCGGAGGACGCGCGATGAACGCCTTCACCGGCACCGCCCGGCTCACCCGGCTGGCCCTGCGCCGGGACCGGGTGCAACTGCCGATCTGGATCCTCGGCACCACGGTCATGCTCTCCGTGACGATCAGCTCCGTGAAGTCGCAGTTCCCGACCGAGGCGGAGCGGGTCAGGATCCTCGGCGCCGCCGTCGACAGCCCGGCGCTGCTGATGCTGCGTACCGCACCCACCGGCGTCGGCCTCGGCGCGATGACGACCTTCCAGGCCATCACCTTCCTCGCCGTCCTCGCCGGCTTCATGAGCACCCTGGCGGTGGTGCGGCACACCCGGCAGAACGAGGAGACCGGTCGGGCCGAGATGATCGGCGCGACGGTGGTCGGGCGGCACGCCGCCCTGACCGCGGCGATGGTCGTGACGGCCGTCGCCAACGTCGTCCTGGCCGTCCTGCTGGCGCTCGTCCTGATCGGTGCCGGTGAACCCGCCGCCGGCTCCTTCGCCTTCGGCGCGTCGGTCGGGGCCGCCGGTCTGGCCTTCGCCGCCGTCGCCGCGGTCGCGCCCAGCTGACGCAGGCGGCGCGCACCGCGAACGGCATCGCCGCCAGCGCGATCGGGGTGGCCTACCTGGTCCGCGGCTTCGGTGACGCGCTCGGCGAGGTGCACCCGGACGGCTGGACGATGACCAGCGCCTGGCCGTCCTGGCTCTCCCCGATCGGCTGGACCACCCTGGTGCGTCCGTTCGACAGCGACCGGTGGTGGGTGCTCGCCCTGCCCCTCGCGCTCTTCGTCGGCGGCGTCGCCCTGGCCTTCGCCCTGACCCTGCGCCGGGATGTCGGAATGGGCATGATCGCGGCCCGTCCCGGCCCGCCCGCCGGGGCGCCACGGCTGCTCAGCCCGCTCGGACTGGCCTGGCGGCTGCAACGCGGCACGCTGCTCGGCTGGGCGGTCGCGATCGCGGTCTTCGGCGCGGCCATCGGGTCCCTCGCCGACACGGCGGGGAAGGCGTTCAGCGACAACCCGGGTGCCGCGAAGACCATCGACAAGCTCAGCCAGGGCGCGGGCGGGACGCAGGTGGATGCCTTCTTCGCCGCCATGATGGGCATCATCGGCGCGCTCGTCGCCGGCTACGTCGTCCAGGCGCTGCTCCGGCTGCGGTCCGAGGAGGCCGGAGGCCGGGCGGAGGAGCTGCTCGCGACCGCCGTCGGCCGGCTCCGCTGGCTGGCCAGCCACGCCATCGTCGCGGTGGCGGGCCTGGTGGCACTGCTCGCCATCGCCGGTGTCTCGATCGGCCTCGTCGCGGGGATCGCCGGGGGCCATGTGGCCGGCATGGTGGGCGACCTGACCGGCGCTGCGTTCGTGCAGCTGCCCGCCGCGCTGGTCCTCAGCGGGTTCGCCGTCGCCGTCTTCGGGTTGCTGCCCCGGTTGGCCATCGGGCTCGCCTGGGCTGCCGTCACCGTCAGCCTCGTCCTGGGTCAGCTCGGCGACCTGCTGAACCTGCCCCAGGGCGTGCAGGACATCTCGCCGTTCAGCTACGTTCCGGCGGCGCCGGCAGCGGATGTCACGGCCGCGCCCCTGCTGACCCTGGTGGCCCTCGCGGTGGCGTTCGGCGTCGCCGGTGCGGCGATCTTCCGCAGGCGTGACGTGGCTCCCTGACCGGCGCCCCGCACCGTCGTTGACGCACCGTCACCGCGCCACCACCGGTTGCGGCGGCGGTGCGTCGTGTGTGGGACGGCGTCGGCGGGACGGGACGCCGACGGGCGCGTCCTCAGCCGGTGGCCTGGCCGTTGCGGATCATGAGGGCGGAACGCAGGCCGGTGATGTCCAGGACCCGGAGCAGGAAGTCGCCCACGTGGGTGAGGATCAGCAGGCTCTGGGCGTGGCTCGCCTTGCGGCTGAGCACCACCAGGGTGCCCAGGCCCTGCGAGTCGCAGAAGGTGACCCCGGCGAGGTCGAGCACGATCCGCGGCGGCGGTTCGGCGAGGACCTCGTTCACCACCGTCGAGAGCTGGGCGGCCGTGAGCATGTCGATCTCACCGGCGAGACGGAGCACTGCTTCGTCGCTCGTCCGGTGTAGCGTGACGGACAGTTCGGCACGATCCACCCGGTCAGCCTAGCGTGCTCCGGTTGACTCGGCCCGGCGAGGCGTGGAGCGCGCCGGGTGACCGGCGGTGGAGGCCGCGCCCCGACGCGCGGCGCGGGTGAGCCGGGTAACCCCGGTGCGGGGTGGCTGCCGATTCGCCGTCCGGCGCTGACACAATGGCGACATCGTGACCGATACGTATTCCGCCGGATCCGGCCGTTACCCGGCCGACGCACCGGCCTCCGAGGCCCTGTTCGACCGCGCCCGCGCCATCGTGCCGGGCGGGGTCAACTCCCCCGTGCGAGCCTTCCGCGCCGTCGGTGGCACCCCGCGCTTCATGGTCCGGGGGGAGGGGCCCTGGCTGTACGACGCCGACGACCGGCGCTACGTGGACCTGGTCTGCTCCTGGGGTCCGCTGCTCCTCGGTCACGCCCACCCCGAGGTGGTCGCCGCCGTGCAGGCCGCCGCCGCGCGGGGCACCAGCTTCGGCGCCCCCACCCCGGCCGAGGTTGAGCTGGCCGCCGAGATCGTCGACCGCACCCCGGTCGAGCAGGTCCGGCTGGTCAACTCCGGCACCGAGGCGACCATGTCGGCGATCCGGCTGGCCCGGGGTTACACCGGCCGATCCAAGATCATCAAGTTCGCCGGTTGCTACCACGGCCACGTGGACGCGCTGCTCGTCGCAGCCGGCTCCGGCGTCGCCACCCTCGGTCTGCCCGACTCGCCGGGCGTCACCGGCGCGGCGGCCAGCGAGACCATCGTGCTGCCGTACAACGACATCACGGCGGTGGAGGAGGCCTTCGCGGCCGAGGGTCAGCACATCGCCGCGGTGATCACCGAGGCGGCCGCCGGCAACATGGGTGTGGTCGCCCCCCGCGACGGGTTCAACCAGCAGCTCGCCCGGATCGCGCACGCGTACGGGGCACTGCTCGTCGTCGACGAGGTGATGACCGGGTTCCGGGTATCCCGCGCCGGGTGGCACGGCCTCGACCCCTCCGACGCGACCTGTGGACGTACGGCAAGGTCATGGGTGGTGGTCTGCCCGCCGCGGCCTTCGGCGGGCGCACGGACATCATGTCCCGGCTCGCCCCGGCCGGCCCGGTCTACCAGGCCGGCACGCTCTCCGGTAACCCGCTGGCCTGCGCCGCGGGCCTGGCCACGCTGCGGCTCGCCGACGACGCGCTCTACCGCCGCCTCGACGACACGGCCGCCGTCCTGGGCAAGCTCGCGTCCGACGCGCTGGGCGCCGCCGGGGTCCCGCACCGCCTGTCGTACGCGGGCAGCATGTTCTCGGTCTTCTTCACCGACGCCGACGTGGTCGACTACGACAGCGCCCGGACCCAGCAGGTCCCGGCGTTCAAGGCGTTCTTCCACTCGATGCTCGCCGCCGGCGTGTACCTGCCGCCGAGCGCGTTCGAGTCGTGGTTCGTGTCGGCGGCGCTGGACGACGCCGCCCTGGAGCAGATCGCCGCGGCCCTGCCGCCGGCGGCGACGGCAGCGGCAGCGGCAGGTCACGGGGGGTAGTGCGGGTGAACACTGTTGTCCACGTGCTCAGGCACGGCGAGGTGCACAACCCGGGTCAGATCCTCTATGGCCGGCTGCCCGGTTTCCGCCTCTCCGAGCTGGGCGTGCAGATGGCCAAGGCCGCCGCGGAGGGCCTGGCCGAGCGGAACGTCGTGCACGTGGTGGCCAGCCCGCTGGAGCGCGCCCAGCAGACGGCCGAGCCGATCGCCGCGCAGTTCGGCCTGCCGGTCGGGGTCGACGAGCGGCTGATCGAGAGCGCCAACTGGTTCGAGGGCAAGAAGGTCTCCCCGGGCGACGGGTCTTTTCGCGACCCGCGCAACTGGTGGGTGCTCCGCGATCCGGTGACGCCCTCGTGGGGCGAGGCGTACCAGGCCATCGCGGAGCGGATGTTCGCCGGCGTGCACGCGCCCGGGTCGCCGCCGAGGGGCGCGAGGCGGTGCTGGTCTCCCACCAGCTGCCGATCTGGACGCTCCGCCGCTACGTCGAGCGCAAGCGGCTCTGGCACGACCCGCGCAAGCGGCAGTGCGGGCTGGCCAGCCTCACCTCGTTCCACTTCGACGGGGCAAAGGTGGTCGGGATCGGCTACTCCGAGCCGGCCGCGCACCTGATCGCCCTCTCGTCGACCGCCCGGACGGCCAAGGGGGCCTGATGCGTTCCCGGAGGCCGATCGCCGCCCTGCTCGCCGCCGTCACCGCCGTGACGGCGCTGGTCGGCTGCTCCTCCGGCAGCGAGGAGAGCCGCTGCGCCACCGACGGCGGCATCATCTCCTGCGCCCCGGACCAGCGCTCGGCGCCCCCGAAGATCGCTGGTGAGCTGCTCACCGGCGGCGGCTACGACCTCTCCACCGCCCGCGGCCAGGTCGTCGTGGTCAACTTCTGGGGCTCCTGGTGCGCGCCCTGCCGCGCCGAGGCCGACGACCTGGAGGCCACCTACCAGGCCACCAAGGGTTCCGGGGTGACGTTCCTCGGCATCAACATCCAGGACAACAAGGACAAGGCCGTCGCGTTCGAGGAGGGCCGGGTCAGCTACCCGAGCCTGTTCGACCCGGCGAGCCGGCTCGCGCTGGCGCTGGACATCCCGCCGAACACCATCCCGGCCACCGTCGTGCTGGACCGGGACGGCCGGATCGCCACGGTGATCCGGGCGGCGATCAAGCAGGACGGCCTGCAGCCCATCGTCGAGCGGATCGCCGCGGAGCAGCCCGCGCCCAACGGTTCCCGCTGATGGGCGAGACGTTCCGCCAGGTGGCCGAGTCCGGCCCGCTGCTGCTCGCCATCGGCGCGGCGGCGCTCGCCGGGCTGGTCAGCTTCCTCTCCCCGTGCGTGCTGCCGCTCATGCCGGGCTACCTGTCGTACGTCACCGGGCTGGCCGGCGCGGACCTGGAGGGCCGGGCGCGGGCGGATCTCACGCCTCGCGCCGACCTGCCGCCCGGCGCCGACACCGCGCCCGGCGGAGACGCGACCGGCGGAGTCGCCGTGGACACCCGACCGGCGGCCGCGGTCAAGGGGCGGGTGCTCGCCGGGACGCTGCTCTTCGTCGCCGGCTTCACCGTGGTCTTCACCGCCACCGCGATCCTCTTCGCCGGCTTCGGCCGGGTCTTCTTCGACCACGAGCGGACGCTGGAGATCGTGATCGGCACGCTGGTCGTCGTGCTCGGGCTCGGCTACCTCGGGCTGGTCCCGGGGATGCAGCGCGAGTTCCGGATCCACCGGCTGCCCGCCGCCGGGCTGCTCGGCGCGCCGGTGCTCGGCGCGGTCTTCGCGCTCAGCTGGGTGCCTGCGTCGGCCCGACGTTGGGTGCGGTGGTGGGGATGGCCACGGTGTCCGGCCAGACCGACCGCGCGGTGGTGCTGGCCGTGGCGTACTGCCTCGGGCTGGGGGTACCGTTCGTCGTCTTCGGGCTGGGCTTCCACCGCCTGCTCGGGGTGTTCCGCGCCGTGCGGCGCAACAGCCGCTGGGTCACCAGGATCGGCGGCGCCCTGCTGATCCTGATCGGCCTGGCGCTGGTCACCGGCGGGTGGCAGAACTTCGTGATCTGGCTGCAGACGACCGTGGGCGTGGGCGAGGTGAGCATCTGATGACGGCACTGGACGACCGGCCGGCGATCCCGGCCGAGGCGCCCCGGCGTCGCCCCAACCGGGTGCTCGCCCTGCTGCGCAACTCCTGGCGGCAGCTGACCAGCATGCGTACGGCGCTGGTGCTGCTCTTCCTGCTCGCCGTCGCCGCCATCCCCGGCTCGGTGCTGCCGCAGCGCGGCGTCAACCCGGAGAAGGTCGACCAGTACTTCGTCGACCACCCGGAGCTGGCCCCGCAGCTGGACCGGATCGGCGCCTTCGAGGTCTTCGGCTCGGTCTGGTTCTCCGCGATCTACCTGCTGCTCTTCACCTCGCTGATCGGCTGCATCGTGCCCCGGCTGCGGGACCATGCCCGCGCGGTGCGCTCCCGCCCGCCGGCGGCGCCGAAGCGGCTGGAGCGGCTGCCGCAGCACGCGGTGCTGCCAGCTCCCGACGCCGCCCCCGCCGACCCGGAGGCGATCGCCGCGATGCTGCGCCGCCGTCGCTGGCGGGTCGAGGTGCGCGGCAACGAGGTCTCCGCCGAGAAGGGCTACCTGAAGGAGACCGGCAACCTGCTCTTCCACACCTCGCTGATCGCGGTGCTGGTCGGCGTCGCGCTCGGCTCCTGGTACGGCTGGCACGGCAACCGGCTGCTGGTGGCGGGGGCGGAGAACGAGTTCTGCAACACCCGGCAGCAGTACAGCGAGGCGAAGCTCGGCGCGCGGGTGGACAGCGCCGACCTGCCGAGGTTCTGCCTCACCCTGGACGGCTTCGACGCCCGGTTCCTCCCCTCCGGCCAGCCGGAGAGCTACCGCGCCTCGGTGACCGTCGACAAGCTGGACGGGCCGAAGCGGGCCGCCGACTTCTCGGTCAACTCGCCGCTGCGGCTCGGCTCCGCCAACGTCTACCTGCTCGGCCACGGTTACGCCCCGATCCTCAGGTACACCGACCGGTACGGCCGCAGCCAGACCAGCACGGTGCCGTTCCTGACCACGGGGGACACCAACCTCACCAGCGAGGGCGTGGCCGCCTTCCCGGACGCCAACGTCGACCCGAAGACCGGCCAGCGCCCCGCCGACCAGCAGGTCGCCTTCGAGGGGCTCTACCTGCCGACCGCGCCGGACGCCGCGCCCTTCGTGTCGTCGAAGTACCCGGCCGAGCGGAACCCGGCGGTGGTGCTGGTGGCGTACCGGGGGAACCTCGGGTTGGACGCCGGCATCCCCGGCTCGGTCTACCAGCTGGACCAGCGCCAGGTGACCAACGGCAAGCTCAAGCAGGTCGGCGACCGGAAGTTGAGCCCGGGCGAGAAGTGGATCCTGGACGACGGCAGCAGCCTGGAGTTCCTCGGCACGAAGCCCTACGTCACCCTCGCGGTGCGGTACGCCCCCGGCCAGACGATGATGCTCGGCGCCTGCGTGCTGCTGCTGGTCGGGCTGATGGGCTCGCTCTTCGGCCGTCGCCGGCGGGTCTGGTTCCGGGTGACGTCCGCCGACCCCGACGGTGGATCTCCGACGGGCGGTAGTAGCTTGGTGGAGGCCGGTGGGCTGCCGCGCACCGAGCATCCAGGGTTCGCCGTGGAGTTCGCACACCTCCTCGCCGCACTCGGCGGGGACGGGCGAGCGGACGGCCGGGCCGGCGCGGCCCGAGAGGGAGTCGAGTGATGAGCGCAGTCTCCGACCAGCTGGTGACGTTCGCGATCCTGGCGTACCTGGTCGCGATGATCAGCCATGCCGTCGAGTACGCGCTCGGCAACGCGCGTGCCGGG
>JAEVHO010000019.1 GCA_016802835.1 Micromonospora sp. ATA32
GGAGAACCATCAGCGACCTAATGAAGCAGTGCTCACGCCGCAACCGGGCGGGCACGACATCCCATCAGCGATCAACTCTCCCCACCGACCGGCAGCGGCACGATCTTTCGTCAGGACTCAACGTCCAGGAACCACGAGTGCTCATCTGCCGGCGGCTACCTACCCACCAGGAGTTTGCCGGATGGCTCACTCCCAGAACTCATTAGGATCCACAGTGCCACTCCAGCCGCAACACCGGTGGCCCGACCTTGCCTGAGACATGGTCGGGTCGTCAGCGACATCGCTCGTCAACAGGTCGGGCCGTGGGCTGGGCACTTCGGATCTGGCTGGTCCTGTTCCCCGCCCTCGTCGCGTCGCTGGCGTTCGCCTCCCCCGCGACCGCGCATTTCAAGCTGACGGAGGCCGTACCCGCCGACGGCGCGCGGGTCGACGCGCCGGTCACCGAGATTCGGCTGAGGTTCAGCGCTGCTGGCACGCCCACCGGCGCAGGGTTCAAGCTTTTCGACGGCGGCGGCAGCGCGGTTCCGGTGACCAATCACAGCCCCGACCGCGGCCGTACCTGGCTGGTCCATCCCAGCACGCCCCTGACCACAGGTGCGTTCGAATTGAGGTGGAGCGTCGCGGCACCAGACGCGCATCCCCTGACCGGCACCGTCACCTTCACGGTGCGCTCTTCCACCGCTGGTCCAGGAGCCACCGCTGATCCGCATGCCACCACCGGATCCCCCGGACATGACGGCCACGCCATGCCCGGTATGCCCTCGGCTAACCCCGCCGCCCCCGCATCCGGGCACACCGCCAGCCACGCCACCAACGCCGAGCGGGCGTCGGTACGGTTCGTCGGGGCTCTGGGGCGCTCCCTTTCGTACGGAGCCATTCTGCTCGGCGTCGGAGGACTGATCTTCGCGCTGACCACCCTGGTGGGTACGCGCAGCGACATCCGGGTGGTGCAGGTATGGGTGCGTGCATCCGGGCTGGCCGTGGCGGCCGGAGCGCTGCTTGAACTGTTCGCCCTCACCGCGATCTTCAGCGAAGCGGGCACCTTCACCTCCGGGCTGAGCGCCCACGCCGTGGACGCCCTCAGCCAGACCCCGGTGGCCGCCGGGTTGGCCCTGCGGTTCACCGGTGCCGCCGGCCTGCTCACCGCCGGTTCCCTCGAAGCGGCGCTGATCAGGGGGCGGCACGCGGAGGGACGTCATTCCGTCCCGACCGTCGCCGCGATGCCCACAGACGCTAGCCCAGTAGTAACGACCGCCAGCGCGGACGCGAGCGACGGTAGGGCCCAGCGGGTGCGAGCCCGGGCGATCCGGCCCGTACTGCTGGCCGCCACCGTGACACTGCTGCTGAGTTCCTTCCTACTCGACGGGCACACCGTCACCGCCGAACCTCGAACCGTCGTGGTCATCGCCGACCTCGCCCACACCATCGCCGCCGCGGTCTGGGTCGGCGGTGTCCTACTCCTGGCGGTCCTGCTCCTGGGCCGGGCCCGTGCGGGCGTGCCGACGGGCGCCGCCGAGATGGCAGTCCGTTTCTCCCTACCGGCAACCGCCGCGGTCGCCCTCGCCGGCGCTGCCGGAACCGCCTTGGCTCTGCTGATCCTCGATCAGCCAGCGCACCTTTTGACCACCAGCTGGGGACGGGTGTTACTCGTCAAGATTGTCCTGGTGGCGGCTGTCGCGCTCGTCGGCCTCTACAACAACAGGCGGATCATGCCCAAACTGGACCAGCGCGCTCTGGATCCCACCCACCGACTACGACGTACCGTCTTGCTCGAGGCGGTCCTGATGCTCGGCGTCACCCTCGTCACGGCGATCCTCGTCAACGCCGAGACCTGATCTGGACGACCACGACGGCAACCCGACGCGTTGCGCCCGGCGCAGCGACAAAGCGTTGAAGCGGCCATGATGGCCGAGCGGGAGGGAAGCCGCCGCCCGGATCGACTTCCCGGCACCCGGACCGATCCCCATCCGCGTGATCGGTGCGGTCGTGGCTCGGTCAGTCAACCCGTGCTCGCCTGCACCACCGAACCGCCGAGGCGAGCGAAGGGGCAGCATTCGTAGGTGAGGGCTCTCCTGTGGCGTTGGGGTCAGTTACCAGTGCAGCGGAAGAATGTACTGGCGGCGCCTCGATTCCTAATGCTGGCTGACCACGTTCCAGATGGGCCCGGCGGCGAGACCCGCGGCGAGGCTGAGCGCAGCCGCGATGACAGCGGTGCGCGCGGACACCGTCGGCGGCCCAGTATCTGCGCTGCAGCGCCGGCATCGGCATCGGCATCGGCATCGGCATGACGATAGGTCGGCACGATCCAGCGCAGGTAGTAAAAGAGGCTGAGCACGGTGTTGACGAAGACGACGACAGCGAGCCAGGAGTATCCGCCGTCCCAGGCGGCGGCAGCGGTCGTGAGCTTGCCGACGAACACCGCGGCGGGTGGGGTGCCGACCAGGCCGAGCAGCGCCACCAGGAGGGCTGCGGCGAGCCACGGCCGCTGCGTTGCCAGCCCGCGGTAGCCGGCCAGGTTTCGGCGGTCAGGTAGCGCGGCCACGATCGCGAAGGCGGCGATGTTGGTCACCGTGTAGCCGGCGAGGTAGGCCAACAGCGAGGGGAGCGCGAGGTTGCTGCGGCCGGTCACCACGATGGGTACGAGGAGGAAGCCGACCTGGCTGACGGTTGACCAGCCAAGGAGGCGTCGTGGGTCGTTCTGCCAGTAGGCGGCCAGATTGCCCAACGTCATGCTGGCGACCGCGAAGAGTGCGACCAGGAGAGGCCACGACGCGGTGTCGGGAAGCACCCCGACAAGCCGGTACACCGCGATCAGAGCGCCGATCTTGGGCACGGTGGTCAGGAAGGTGGCCACCGTGGCGCTGGAGCCCTGTGCCACGTCGGGAATCCAGAAGTGGGCGGGCACACCGCCGGCCTTGAACATCAGCCCGGCGACGACCCCGACGGTCGCGACCGCGACCGCGGCCGCCGGTGCCCGGGCGAGTCCCTCTTCCAGTTCCTCGTACATGGTGGTGCCAGTGACACCGGACAAGACGGTCACGCCGAGCAGGAGCACGATGCCGAACAGGGCTCCCATCAGGTACGTCTTCATCGCCGCCTCAGCGCCGGCCGTGGTGTTGACCAAACCGATCAGCCCGTAGAGCGGAATGCTGGCGAGCAGGAACCCCGCAGCGAGGACGAGCAGGTCGTCCGCGCCGGCGAGGACCACGGTTCCGGTGGTGGCGAAGAGCAGCAGCGCGTACGTCTCGCTTTCCCGCGCGGAGCCGGCGATCTCCTCGGCAGCGAGGGCGAGGACGAGCAGCGTCCCAAACGCGGCGAGGATCCGGGCGACGCCGGTGGCGGTGTCAATGGTGTAGGTGCCCTCGAACGCGCGCTGCGCGGGACCCGCGAGCTGGACAGCGGCGGCGGTCATGGCGGCGATGAGGACGACCGCGGTGAGGACCCGGATCAGCCACTGCCGTTGCCGAGGGACGAACGAGCCGCAGATCAGCGCGCCGAGGCCACCGACGAACAGCAGCATCTCGGGTAGCAGGAGCAGGGGTCGCATCCTCATCTCGGCGTCCACCGGTCACCTCCCGACGAGGTCGACGACGGCGACGGAGGCCGGCTCGATGACGTCGAGCAGCGGGCGGGGCAGGATGCCGATGACGAGGGAGAGCAGCAGCAGCGGCCCGACGGACCAGACCTCGCTTGAGCGGAGGTCGGTGAATCCGAGCGAGTGTCCCCGGGTTTCGCCGGTGAAGACTTCTTGCAACGCGCGCAGGAACAGCGCGGCGGTCACGAGGATGCCGACCAGCGCGATCGCGGTGACGGGTGCCACGGCGACGCTGCCGGTGAAGATCTGGAACTCGGCGATGAACCCGGAGAACGCGGGCAGGCCCAGCGAGGCGAAGGCGCCGACGGCGAAGAGCGTGGCGAACACCGGTGCCGGCGTGGCGAGTCCGCCGTAGGCGCCCATGTCGTAGGTGCCGGCGCGGTCCTGCAGCACGCCGGCGAGGAGGAACAGGGCGGCGGTGATCAGGCCGTGGCTGACCATCTGGGTGACCGCGCCGGTGACCGCCACGGTCCGGGCCTGCGTGGTGTCGGCGGCGACCAGGCCGGCGGCACCGACGGCGAGCGCGATGTAGCCCATGTGGTTCACCGACGTGTAGGCGATCATGCGCTTGACGTTTGTCTGGGCCAGCGCAACAAGCGCCCCGTAGATCACCGACACCACGCCGACGACGATGACGACCCAGGCCCAGGCCCGCCACGCCTGCGGCAGCATCGGCAAGGCGATCCGGACGAAACCGTAGGTGCCCATCTTCAGCAGCACCCCGGCGAGCACCGCCGAGCCGACGGCAGCGCGTCGGTGTGCGCGGGCGGCAGCCAGGTGTGGAACGGGACGGTGGGGGTCTTCACCGCCAGGCCGACCAGGATCGCGGCCAGCACCAGCCCGCCAGCGAGGGGGGCGGCCGGCCAGCGGCGCGGCGGCGACAAGCTCGGGAATGTCGAAGGTGTGCGGCTCGGCGGCGACGTACAGGCCGATGAACCCGACGAGCAGCGCCAAGGAGCCGAGGAACGTGTAGAGGAAGAACTTCATCGCCGAATGCCCGCGATTGCCGTGGCCCCACCCGGCAATCACGAAGTACATGCCGACGATGGACAGGTCGAAGAAGACGAAGAACAGGATCAGGTCGGCGGCCACGAACAGGCCGAGACTGACGCTCTGCAGGAACAGGAACAACGCGGCCTGGATCCGGGGCCGATGCCGCTCGCGCAGCGCGTGGACAGCGCAGGCCAGGAAGATCACCGCGGTCATCGCGACCAGCGGCAGCGAGAAGCCGTCCACCCCGATGTGATAGCTGCTGTTCACGCCCGGCATCCATGCGGCCCGCTCCTCGAAGGCCAGGCCACCGGCAGGCGGCGTTGCGTACCGGGCCCAGACGACCACGACGAGCGCGAGGTCGACGGCGGCCACCGCCACCCACGCCCAACGTGCCTGCGGGTCGCCGAGCCGCGGCAGCGCGACCAACGCCAGGGCGGCGGCCAGGGGCAGGAAGACGATCAGTGTGAGCACGCCTCACCTCAACGCGACGAGTAGAAGGACGCCGGCCACGACCACCACAACGGCCTGGAGGTAGTACTGGTGCAGCTGGCCGGTTTGCAACCGGCGGGCGTCCTGGCCCAGCCGACGGATCCAGCCGGCGAACCGCTCCACGGCGCCGTCGAGCCAGCTGTCGTCGGTACGAGCGGCAGCATTCGCCACGCGGACGACCGCGGCTGCGGTGTTCTCGATTGCGCGGTCGAGAACCTGGTCGTCGAAGCGGGCCAGGGTGTCGGCGAGCCGCATGGTCGGCCGTACGACGAGCAGCCGCGCGGCGGTTTCCAGTCCGAGCCAGCGCAGCGCCCACCGGGGCTCGGGGAGCCGCGTGCGGGCCACGGCGAGCACGACCGCGAGTACGATGGCGGCCGACACGCCGAGTTCGATCGGTGTGGCGTGGGGCGGCTCGCCGCTGCGACGGCGCGGCCCACCATGCCACGGACCGGCGGGAGGGCCAGCACACCGAGCAGGGCGGCGCCGACCGCGAGCACCACCGCGGGCAGTTGCTGGTAGAGGTTGACGGCGGCCGTCCCCTCCTCCTCGTCGTGGTGGGCGTCGACGTCGGCCCGCCGCTCGGCGGGCACCGGTCTCCACATCACGACCAGGAGCTTCCCGGCGTACGCCGCGGACAGGGCCGAGGCCACCAGGCCGACGGCGTAGAGCCACGGCGACTGCGCCAGGACGGCGGCGAGCACGGCGTCCTTGGTTGCCCAGAGCGACAGCGGTGCGATGCCGGCGAGGGCGAGCGCCCCGACGGTGGCTGACCAGCCGACCAGCCGCCAGCGGCGGGCGACGCCGGACAGGCCGGCGAGCCGCTGGGTGCCCAGGGCGGTCAGCCACGCCCCGGCGGCGAGGAACAGCAGCGCCTTGGTGGCGGCGTGCGCGACCAGGTGGGCGGCGCCACCGACGACCGTGCCGGCACCGGCGGCCATCACCACGAAACCGAGCTGTGCGGCGGTGGAGGCGGCCAACAACTGCTTGACGTCGCGCTGGGCGACCGCGACGGCACCCAGCAGCAGAGCCGTCGCGGCGCCCAGCCAGGTGGTCACCGGGCCCGCCCACCCGGTCGAGGTGAGCAGCGGTTCCACCCGCAGCAGCAGGTAGCCGCCCATGGCCACCATCGCCGCGGAGTGCAGCAGCGCGCTGACCGGGCTCGGACCGGCCATCGCCCGGGACAGCCAGAACGAGAACGGCAGCTGAGCGGCCTTGCCCAGCGCCGCTACGAGGATCCCGGCGGCGATCACGTGCCGCCACCCCCCGCTGCTGCCGGGCAGGTCAGCCAGCGTCAGACCCCCGCCGCCAGCGAGCGCCGCGGCCGCGGCGAGGTAGAGGCCCAGATCGCCGGTACGGGTCGTCACGAAGGCGGTCAGACCGGCCGACATGCGGTCGTCGTCGCGCCACCAGAAACCGATCAGCGCGTACGACGCCGCGCCCATGATCTCCCACGCGAACAGCAGCGTCGGTAGCGTCGCCGCGGTAGCGGTGAGCGCGGCGGAGGAGGCGAACAGCAGCATCAGGCCGTGGAACCGGGCCCGCGCCCGGTGGATCCCCCCGGCCGCGAAGATCAGCACCAGCAGGGTCACCACCGCGACCGTGGGCACGAGCAGGGCCGCCAGGCCGTCGACGGTGAGCGAGAAGTCGGCGCCGGCCATGAACGGCGCCGCCACGCTCGGCCGGTTGAGCGCCACCACCGCCGACAGCGCCACGGCGAGCGTGGCGGTGGCCAGCGAGACCGGCACGGCGACCCGGTCGGCCCGTCGGGTGAGGGCGAGCAGGCCACCGACGGCGGCCGGCAGGATCACCAGCAGCCATAGGGAGGTCTGGGCGAGGTCGCTCATCCGTTGAGGTCCGCCGCCATGTCAGTCATATCGACTCGCCGTACGCGGTGCAGGTGGGTGGCCACGGCGAAGCCCATCGCCATCTCGACAGTCATGGCCGCGATGATCACCAGCAGCAGCACCTGCCCGGACGGGTCGGGGGCGAGGAACCACCAGAAGCCCGCGGCAGCCACGATGAGGCCGTTGAGCATCAGCTCCAGCCCCATCATCACCATGACCACGACCTGCTGGGAGAGCGCCCCGTAGAGGCCGACGCTGAACAGCGCCGCGGCGACCAGCAGGACCGTTTGAAGGGTCATCGGCCGACCCCTCCCGGCTGCGGGTCGTTCGCCGGTCGGCGGCGCAGGTCGTCGCCCAACCGGTCGTAGCGGGTGCGGTGTGCGGCCAGCACCACACCGGCCACGATGGTGGCAGCGATGACCGCGCCGACCACCGCCATGACCAGCATCTTCGGCCCCATCAACTCCTCGCCGAGCGCCACCGTCACGCCGGCGGGCGGCGTACCACGGCGGGCCGGCCAGGGGATGAGCACCGCCCCGGCGGCCAGGAGCAGGAAGGCGCCGACGGCGGCGGCCAGTGCGTGCCGCTTGTCATGCACCATGTTCATCGGCATCAGCGCCGGGTTCATGCCCATGAACATGACCATGTAGACGGCCATGACGGCCATCTCCATCACCATCATCAGGATCGTCACGACGCCGATGTAGTTCTGGTGGAGCAGGAGCACCTGCAGGCCCACGGCGATGAACGACAGCGCGAGGGCGTAGCTGGCCCGGGCCATCGAGTTGACCCAGAAGACGGCGGCACCGGAGAGCACGGCGACGACAGCGAAAACCCAGAACGAGATGTGAGTGATCACCGTTCACGTCCTCCAGACCGCAACGACGGCGACGAGCAGGTCCTGCACGAGCACGGCGGGCAGCAGCACCACCCAGCCGACCTCCATGAACAGGTCCGGCCGGACAGCGGGCAGCCGGCGGCGCAGCCACACGAACACCGCGAGCAGGGCGCCGGTCTTGACCAGCGCCCACGCCCAGCCGGGCAGCAGCGGACCGGCCCCTCCCCCCAGGAACATCGGCACGGCGAAGGCCGCTCCGGCGGCCAGCAGCGCGTACCGTCCGCCCTGGAAGACCAGCCGGTCGACCCCGGACAGCTCGGCGGTGACGCCACCGGCGATGTCGGTGCCGAGGGCCGGCGTGAACGGTCCCCAGACCGCGATCGCCAGGATCCCCGTGCCGTAGGCGAGGAACGCGACGGGCATCCAGACTACGAACCACAGGTCCTGCTGCGCGTCCGCGACCGTGCCGACGTTCAGGCTCGACGCGGCGACCGCGGGCGCTACCAACCCGAACATCAGCGGCAGTTCGTAGGCCAACCCGTGGGCCAGGAAGCGGTACCCGCCGACCAGCGAGTGGGTCGAGTTTGCCCCCCAGCCGGTCAGCCACACGAACGCCCACGCCAGGACGTCCATCGCGTTGAACCAGATGACCCCGACGTCGAGGTCGAACAGCGTCCACTCCCCCAGCGGCACGACCGTGACGATCATCAGCGCCATCACCAGCAGACCGGCGCTGCCGATCCGCCACAACAGAGTGTCGGCCGCGACCGTGGTCCGACGCCGCTGCCGCATCAGCCGGGCCACCTCCCCCACCGGCCTGGACAACCCGGACGGCCCGCCACCGGCAGCCCGAGCGGTGAGGAACCCGTCAAGAACCGCGGCGAGGACCGCGAGGAGGCCCAAGATCCCGGCGGCAGCCAGCGCCGAGCCGGCGGAGACGGCGGAGTCAGGCATGCACCACCTCGGTCGTCGCCGTGAAAGGCTCGAGGTCGAGGCTCGCGACGACCAGCCGTGCGGCACCGAGGTCCAGCCCGCATACCAGGTCCGCAATGCTGCCGAGCGGCACCAGCCTGGGCCGGTCGACCCTGACGGCGGAACCGGCAAGGTCAGCGGCGGCCCGCGCGAGCATGGACAGCAACCGGTCCCGGGTGTCGCCCCGCAGATGGCTGGGCAGGCCCTGCCGAGTCAGGTCGTCATCGGTCAGGGGCCGCAGCCGGCGCAGTGACCACCGCAGAACCCAAGACCGTTTGACCGCGCGACGCAGCCTGTCCAGGTCCTCGGTCATACCTGCCAGGTCAGCGTCGAGCAGCAGCGAGTCACGGATGCGGCGCGCGCGGGAGGCGCCGTCCTCCCACCCGGCAAGCGCCAGCAGGTAGGCAGCGTTGTCACACCGGCGGGCCGCCTGGTGCAGGGCATCGGCCTGCCCGGCGTCATACCCGCTGCGGTGTTCGGCAGGGTCGATCAGGCTGGCCTCGGCATCGACGATGACGTCGCCCTGCAGCGAACAGCGCAGGACAAGACCCGCCGGCCAGTACGGCAGCGCGGGGCCCAGCCGTAGGTGCAGGACGTCCATCTCCAGGCCGTCCCGATCCTCACCACTTCTGGCAAGGGGGATGCCAGCCGGGGCCATGTCCATGCCCCCGTGGTTCATGCCGCCGTGACCAGCGTGGTCCATACCGCCGTGACCAGCGTGTTGCATGCCGCCGTGGTCCATGCCGCCGTGCTCGTCGGTCATGCCACCGTGACCGGCATGCGCGTCGTGGTCACTATGGCTCATGCCGTCTTCAGCGCCGTGGTTCATGGCCGCACCCATGTCGTGGTCCGGGCTCTGGGGCGCGTCTGGCCGGCTGCGACTGTCGGCTTGCTGCCGGGCCACGTCCAAAAGCTCGTCCTCGGCCCCGGACAATGCCGCTTCCACGAGGTGCGGGGCGGCGATCCCGACCCGGGCACGTGGCCCGGGCATCTGGTCCCACAGCCGGGTCACCACTGCCGCGAGTTGCGCTCTGGGGGTGCCGCACACGGCTAGGACGTCCGCGTCGCCTGGCGACGGGGCCAGCCGCCAGCCGCGGTCGAGGATGTGCCGCTCAACGGCCGCGCGGGTGAGCCAGTGTCCCGGCACTTCCACGACCATGACGTGTGTGTGACGGACCGCGTAGCGGGCCAGGGAATGTGTCAGACCCATCGCAGGGCCCCCTCCCGCCAGGCCCACAGGACTGCCACGAAGACCGCGCCGAGGAACAGGAACATCTCGACGATGGCTGTGGCCCCGAGGTTGGCCACCACGACCGCCCAGGGGTACATGAACAGCATCTCCACGTCGAAGGCGAGGAACAGCAGCGTCGCGGGGTACCACCGGACGTGGTACCTCGACAGGGGGTGCTCCTCGGGCCGCCAGCCGGACTGGAACGGCAGGACCGTCACCGGCTGGGGTGCGATCGCCAGCAGTCGGTGCACGGTGTACAACCCCGCGACGAACAGGGACGCGACCAGCGCCATGCCGACAGCCCCTGAGTACATCCGTCCCCCCTGCTCCTGGTCTCGTGGTCGGCCGTCCTGCCGCTGCGCCGGGTGCCACCGGCGGACACCGGCTCCTAAAGTTTTCCCCGCCAGGACCAAGGCCAGCGCGGATCTCAGGGGCGACGGGAACCCATGTACGGCATGTCGTCGAGGCAAGCATCTTCACTGGAACGCCGGCTCGGGAAGCGTGAACTATCAGCCCATTGCCACATACATCCCGACATGATGTAGATCACTGTAGAAGAAGACGAGGTCACCCGGTCGTAGATCGGTGCGAGCAACAGGCGCACCCTCCCTCCGGCGCGACCCGTTGGGTCTGCCGGGAGAGGTCGAGTGCCTTCCGGTAGTCGCCTTGGGTGAGCACGTCCCAGGCACGAGTCTCCAGACACCACCCTCAGATCTCCGAATACTCGGCGTGGTTGGCGAGGTCGAAGGCGGCTTTCAGATGCGCTGCGGCCGCCGCTCGCTGTTGGAGGTCGATGTGAACAGTTGCCCGCAGGGCCACCAGCCAGCCACCAGCGACGAGGAGTGGCGTTGCTGCTGCCGGCGGTTCGCCTGCATGCGTGACGGGCGGAGGCAAGTCGTTACGGCTGGGTGGCGCTGACCACCCAGATGGCGCCGCGGACGCTTACGCCGGCTGGGGTTTCGAACTCGCGCAGCGCTGACCGCACCTCATCCCGGACCCGCTCGATGGTGGCCGTGGGGACCTCGGCGAGGTTGTGTCGGACTGGGCCGGTGGCGAAGTAGAACTCGACGGCGTCGCTGGCGTCGCGGCCCCAGACCACGGGCACCTCGACCGGGGCTATCGACACATCGACGAACCCCGCCTCGGTGAGGATGTGCCGGATACCGGCCGGGTCGGTGAGGGAGCCCATCCCGCGCGCGGCGGGCGAGGGGCCGCGCATCAGCGGGGTCAGCGCCGCGAAGGCGCGCGTGTGCTCGGGGGCCGAGCCGCCCGGCTGCGGAGCGGCGAAGACCAGCCGGCCGCCCGGCCGCAGGGCGCGGCCGATGTTGGTGAACGCGGCGACGTGGTCGTTGAAGAACATCACCCCGCCGCGGCTGATCGCGATGTCGAAGTCGCCTGCGGGGAAGGGATGGACCTGGGCGTCACCCTGCTCGAAGGTGACGTTTGTCAGGCCCTCCGCTTCGGCGGCGGTGCGCGCCCGGGCCAGCATCGGCGCTGAGATGTCGACGCCGGTCACCGTGCCTCGGGCGGCGCGGCGGGCGGCGAGCCGGGTGACGCAGCCTGTGCCACACCCGACGTCAAGTACGCGATCCCGTTCGCCGATCCGGGCCGCGTCGAACAGCGGGGCGTTGATACCGGCGCCCATCGCGTCGTACCGGTCGGCCTGCTCGGCCCAGTGGATGCCCTCGGGACCGTTCCATGCCTCGGCCTGCTGAATGTTGGCGATCGACTGCATGTGCCACCCTCCCAAGCTTTGCTAGAGCTAAACTCTAGAGTTGGACTCTAGATATAGACTACGGCGGTGACCGAGGTCAAGAGCAAGCGCGGCGAGAAGGCCAGGCAGACCCGCCGGAAGATCATCGAGGCCGCGCGCGAGCTGTTCATCGAGCGCGGATACGGCGCGACCGCCCTGCAGGACATCGCCGACCGGGCCGGAGTCGCGGTGCAGACCATCTACTTCACGTTCGGCAACAAGCGGAGCGTGCTCAAGGAGCTGAGCGACGTCACCGTCGCGGGCGACGACGAGCCGTTGGCCACCATCGACCGCCCCTGGTTCCGCCGGTCCCTGGCGGCCGACACCGCTGACGAACAGCTCTCCGAGCTCGTCCACGGCGCGCGCGGGATCCTCGAACGGATCGCCCCGATGGCCGAGGTCCTGCGAACCGCCGCGACGATCGAACCGGAGATCGCCGAGCTGTGGCAGCGAGACCCCGATCCACGGTTCGTCGTGTACGAGACGGCCGCGAAGGCGCTGGTGACCAAGCCCGACGCCCGCGCCGGAATGTCGGCCGAGGACGCCGCGGACATACTGTTCGGCCTGCTCAGCCCCGAGCTGTATCTGGTGTTCGTCCGCGACCGCGCCTGGCCACCCGAACGGTGGGAGCACTGGGTGTCCGAGACCCTACATGCCCAGTTGCTCACCACCTGAGCGTGACGCGAACTGTCCCTAATGGGGGGCCGGCCCGGCAAAGGGCCCCGGCGGATCACCCGCTTGAGCCGTAGGTGACTGACATGTAGTAGTGCCCTTCTGCACCGGCCTGCCCGTCGTTGTCGGCATGGCGACGTAGAGGCAATCCACGCTCGAACGACCTCCTGCAGTGCGACCCTGAGGCTGATAGCACACCTGGATGCAGGGAGCGGCGGTGGCCAACAACCTGATCATCATGACCTGGAACGTGGAGAACCTGTTCCGGCCCGACCACACCGAAGCCTCGGCAGCGGAAACCCACGCCGCGAAGCTCGCCTACCTGGCCGGCCTCATCTCCGACACCGGCGCGAACGTCGTCGCCCTGCAAGAGATCGGCTCGCCCGCAGCGGCTGAAGATCTCAGGGCAGCCCTCGACGAGCCGTGGCAGGTGATCGTGTCCGACGCACCCGGACCCCGTGGGGCCGCGTCGCTGTCCTCTCCCCGCGGTGCTCCAGCAGCAGACGCACCGCCCGCTCCCGCAGGTCTCTCGGGTACTGCTTCGGCGTTGCCAGATCCTCCAGGCAGAGACGTCCTTACCAGCCCCGGGGCGGTTCACTCGAACCCTGACCCGATGGATTCCCGGCGAAACGGTTGCTTACCGCCGTTCGCACACCAGGCCGTCGCCGTTCCGGTCGCGATACCAGCCGTACTCCGGATCGATGCCCCTACGGTAGGGCCCGTAGCCGGCTGCGTTCGCCTCCCTGCAGGTGCCAAAGCGAGGGTCGCTCACCAGCATCGGCGGTTTTGGTGTGGTGGTGGTCGGGACAGGTCGTGGACTGCTGGCGCGCGTGGCCGTCGGCTTGGCGGAGACCTTCGGCCCCGCGGTCGTGGGTTTGGCGGCGCTCTCCCCCACAAGGGGATCCCGTTCGGTCGGTTCCACCACGGACGGGGTCGGCCTGACATCGGCGCCGACGAAGCGGTTGCCGGACGCCGCGTTACTGCCAGTGGTCTGCGCCGTGTCGGAGTCGCCAACCGCTGCCTTGATCACCGCTCCGCCGCAACACACCCCGACGACGACGGCTGCGGCGGCGATCAGCCATGGCAACTTCTTCCTCTTGGCCGAGGCGGGACGCGCGGGATACATGGGCAGGACTGCGGTGTCGTCCAGCGGCACCTCGTGTGGGCGGCCCTGGGACGGCGTAGGGGTCGTCATCGGTACTGCTCCTGACAGTGAGGTGGCCATCCGGTTCGGCGCAGGACCAGGCCGGGACAAGGACGTAGGCGAAGATGAGCCAGCATGCGTGCCCCGGCCTCATCATTATGGGCGGCCGGACGCGCTGGCAGTGGTCGGGGCCAGTGCCGCAGCCCAGGCGCCTCCGCCGACGCGCGCCAGATCGCATGCGAAGATCCGGCAATGCTTCCGACGTGGGGCGTGCGGTGTGCCGAGGTGGCGCGGACAGCGTCAGGAACAAACTCTTCGGGCATCCAGCGTCCCTACATCACCTGGTGTCCGTCGCGGCGAGCGTGAACGGCACCGCGGCGCCCAGCCACAGCCGGGTCAGGATGTAGCGGCCCCGCTCGGAATTGTGTCGGACCCGCCGGTGCCCGCCAGCCGACGCGGTCCGGGGTCAGCCGCATCGATGCGGTCGGGCGCCAGCGCGCTCGCTACGATCTCGTTTGGACTGAGTCGGGACTCACCGTCCCAAGTACTGACTGACGGGTGGCGCTGCGGATCTATGTGGATACGATCACCGACGAACCGGTTGGGAGGCGGAGCGGATGAGACAGCAGGCCCCTTTTGGTCGGGGCACGATCATCAAGCCTGGCCGGAGTTCGAATACCCGCGTCGGTGGTGCATGCCCACCGCTGGGGTCGCGACCGTGAGCGGCGCCATGGCGACGGGCGCCGGTAGAAGCCGGCGCGCCCGAAGCCGTCGCAGCCGGCCCGCCGTGGTGCCCGGCTCTCCAACCAGGGTGCTGGTGCTGCGGCTTGCCCCGCGTCCGAACGTGGCCTTGCCATCGGAGTTCCAGATGAACCAGCCGCGTCGTCCAGTCGCGGCACCGGCGGTGGTGATTGGCCTGCGGCCGGGTTAGCGGCGCAGCCGAGCCCGAGTTGACCTGTCTAACCGCTGGCTCATCAACGGCGACCCCGAGGATGCGTGCGACGGCGACGACCGAAACCTCCATGGCCTGGCTGGATGCAAACCGGATCCGCTAGGTCGGCAGGGCGATTCACGAGGAGATCTGCACATGGACGGCTACTTCGCGACGAAGCGTCACGAGCGTCTACGGGAAGAAGTGCGAACGTTCGCGGAGGCCGAGGTCCGCCCGCGGATTCCGGATATGGAAGCGTCTCGCTCGGTCCAGCACGAACTGTCCCGGTTGATCGCCCGCCAGGGCTGGATCGGTGTCACGATCAGCCCGGACTACGGCGGAATGGGCCTGGGGCACTTCGCGAAGACGATCATCATTGAAGAGTTGTCGCGGGTCAGCGGCGCGATGGGCGCGATGGTGCAGGCCAGCCAGCTGGGTGTGGCCAAGATTGTGCACTTCGGCAACGACAGTCAGAAAAAGCAGTGGCTACCGGCCATCGCTGAGGGACGTTGCCTGCCCACGATCGCGGTCACCGAGCCACAGTCGGGTGGCCATGTCCTTGGTATGGAGGCCAGTGCCGTACGTGACGGCGACGACTACATCCTGAACGGCCGGAAGGTGTTCGTCGGCAACAGTCACGTCGGTGACCTGCATGGCGTGGTGGTCCGCACCGGCCCGGGTTCCCAGGGGCTGTCGGCATTCCTGGTCGAGTCGGATCGTTCGGGTTTCTCGCTCGGCACGCATCGCGCCGCCATGGGCCTGCACGGCTTTAGTTTCGGCGAACTCATCTTCGAGGACTGCCGCGTTCCCGCGGCGAACCTGCTCGGTGTCGAGGGCGACGGCCTGCCTGTCGCCTACTCCTCCAGCATTCTGTATGGCCGGCCGAATCTGACCGCTGTCTCCCTTGGCATCCATCAGGCTCTTCTCGAGGAGACCTCGGCGTACGTCACCGAGCAGCATCGCTACGGCAAGCCGCTGCGCGACCTCCTCCCGATCAAGCTGAAGGTCGGGCAGATGCAGTCCCGGCTGATGACGGCCCGGCTGGCGGCGTATCACGCGGTGCACTTGTTGGACCAGGGCCTGCCCTGCGACGCGGAGCTGATGAACGCCAAGCTCATCAACGTCGAGTACGCCCTCGATTCGGCCCGTAACGCGATGGAAGTGCACGCTGCCTGCGGGCTCTACCCAGACCGGCCGGTGGAGCGGTACGTGCGCGACGCGCACCACATCTTCGCTCCAGCCGGCACCTCCGATGTACAGCTGCTCCGCCTCGGCGAGGTGGCACTGGGCATGTCCAAGGGGCAGTGGTCGGAGCGGCTCGCCGCCCCTCTGCTGGAAACGGCGGCCACCTCCTGAGTTCGTCCTATCGGCCGCTGCGCTGGTTGATCCGTTCGGTCAGCTCGGCGGCCAGGGACTTGATGGTCTCCAGTCCCTGCCGACCCCATGGGCGCGGCTCGGTGTCCACGACGCAGATGGTGCCGAGGGCCGTACCGGTGTGGTCGATCAGCGGCGCTCCCAGGTAGGAGCGGATGCCGATCTCGTCGACCACTGGGTTGCCAGCGAACCTCGGGTAGTCGCACACGTCGTCGAGTACCAGCGCTTTGCGGCGGACCACGACGTGGGGGCAGTAGCCGTGGTCGCGCGACATCACCCGGCCCGGCTGCGCGGCGGCCGCGACCTCGGGGGTGCTGGCTCGCCCGGCCGGGGCGGTGTAGAGGCCGGCGAAGTACTGGCGGTCCTCGCTGATGAAGTTCACCATCGCGTACGGGCCCGGTGATTTGTGCGAGTTTTTGGGCGAACTCGTCGAACTCGGGCTCTGGGCTGTCCCCCAGGCCGAGGTCGTGCAGCCGCTGCACGCGATGCGACGCTTCTTGGTCAACGGGCGTCAGTGACTGGTAGGCCGGGGATTCGTAGATCATATCTGGCTCCGTATCTGGCAGGTCTGACGCGTTTTCACGCCGAGTGGGATCGGGAAGTGCGGAGTAAATGCTGGAGCAGCGCGATCAGCACTGCCGTCGCGGAGCGGCTTTGACGGGCGTCGCACATGACGATCGGCACATGCGGTTTGAGTTCGAGAGCGGCACGTACCTCGTCAGGTTCGTAGTGAAACGAGCCGTCGAATTCGTTTACGGCGACCAGGAAACCGATGCCGCGGGCTTCGAAGAAGTCGACGGCTGCGAAGGAGTCCTGCAGGCGGCGGGTGTCGGCGAGGACGACAGCCCCGAGGGCTCCGGTGGACAGTTCATCCCACATGAACCAGAAGCGGTCCTGTCCGGGCGTGCCGAACACGTACAGGATGTTGCGGGAATCGATCGTGATGCGGCCGAAGTCCAGGGCGACGGTGGTCGTGGACTTGCCCTCCACCCCCGTCAAGCTGTCGGTGCCCACGCTTGCGGTGGTCAGGATCTCCTCCGTGCGCAACGGCCGGATCTCGCTCACCGCGCCGACGAACGTCGTCTTGCCGACGCCGAATCCACCGGCAATCAGGATCTTGAGCGCAGTTGGGAACGTTGGAGACAGTTCAGAGTCGTCGTTGTAGGCCATTGAGAACCGCCTCCAATACGGATCGGTCAGTGGGGTCGGCGATAGGGCTCGGAGCCCGGGTCTTCAGCGCTCCACAATCGACCAAGTCGGAAAGCACCACCTTCGTGATAGCTGCGGGCAGTTTCAGGTGTGCGGCGATCTCGGCGACCGTGGTCGGACCGCCGCAGAGGCGAAGCGCCCGGGCATGGTCTGGCTCCAGGTGTGCCCGAGGCGCCTGGCCGGTGGCCATTACCCAGGACAGCAACTCCATGTGGATGCTGGGGCGGGTACGTCCGTTACTGACCGTGTACGGGCGCACCAGGCGCCCTGCGTCGTCGTCGAGAAAGGGTGCCTCTTCGGGACCGCCCATCGTCACCGACTAATGTCGTCGGAACTGGCGATGCCCGGACGCGTCGGCGTGGCAAGAAACGGACGTACGCTTTTCACCATTTGCGACATCTCATACCCGAGTACGCCGACGTCAGCCTCACGGCCTGCGAGGACCGCGAGAACGGCATTGGAGCCGGCCGCCGTTACGAACAGCAGGGCGTCATCGAGTTCCGCCACCACCTGACGGACTCCGTTTCCGCTACCGAAACTACCTCCGGCGCTGCGAGCGAGAGAGAACAGCCCGGAGGCGATCGCCGCCAGATGGTCCGCCCCGGCCCGATCCAGCCCGTGGGCGGCCTTCGGTAGGCCGTCAGACGACAACAGCAAAGCACTGCGGGTGTGGGGCACCCGCTCGGCCAGTCCGGACAGCAGCCACACGAGATCCTGAGACTGCCCTACGGACGCATTGCTCCCCATGATGGGTAACCCTCCTAAACGGTGACGCGTGGTCAGCTGATGCCGCCAAGACGGCCTTCGGAGCGGTCATTCCCGCCGGTTCCGGCTTCGCCTTGGCTGAAGGCCCGCGTGAACGTAGCCATCAGGGTTGGGTTGTGTTCAGCGACCTGTTCCTCTGGAAAAGGGGCTCTGGGAACGTCTTGAAGCTGTGGGGCCAGATGTGCCTGTGGTCGCCGGTGCGGTAGCTGCGGACGCCCGTTGCCGCCGGCGATCTGGGCTGCAGTCCGGCCGCTGGCCGCCGTCCCCTCCGCCGGTGTGCCCGGGGCGTACCGGGCGGCCTCGCTGGCGGCGGGCATGGCCGCAGGGGAGTCCGTGGGAGAGTAGGCGGAGTCCCACGCCGGGGCTGGCTGTGCCGTCTGCTCAACGCGGATCCCCTGGCTGGGCATGGGAGACCGGTCATGAGCCCGAGGCGCGGCAGGGGCGGGTAAGTACGCCGGTGGGGCGGTCGAGGCGTTAGCGGCCACTGCCAGTGGTGGCTCGTGGCGGGGCAGTTGGACCCTGGGCTGCGAGTGCGTTTCCTGCCAGGATTCACGCCTCTGCGGCGGCGCCCCAAGCAGCCCATGGGGCAGGATGAGCACCGCCTGGATTCCGCCGTAGATGTTGGTCTGCAACCGTACCGTGATGCCGTGTCGACGGGCGATGGCCCCGACGACGAACAGCCCGATACGGCCGTCGCGCAGCAGCTCGCCAACGTCAATCCCCGTCGGGTCAACCAGGAGACGGTTCACCCGGTCCTGATCGGCGAGCGGCATACCCAGGCCCCGGTCCTCAACCTCCACGGCGACACCTGCCGTGACGGTCTGCGCACGCAGTAGCACCTGGGTCTGCGGGGCGGAGAAATTGGTGGCGTTCTCCACAAGTTCGGCGACCAGATGGATGACGTCGGCGACAGAATGGCCTCCCAGCGTGCCCTCGATCGGTGGCACCAGCTTGACCCGCGAATAGTGCTGGACCTCGGCGATGGCGGACCGCAGCACCTCGGTCAGAGCGACCGGCCTACTCCACTGTCGCCGGGAGACAGCGCCACCGAGCACCGCGAGGTTTTCCGCGTGCCGGCGGATACGGGTGGCAAGGTGGTCGACCTGGAACAGACCCTTGAGCAGATCCGGATCCTCCACCTGGTTTTCGAGGTCATCCAGCAGCTGGATCTCCCGATGCACCAGGGACTGCAGCCGTCGGGCGAGGTTGACGAAGACCTCCACCTGGTGACCGGGGTTGGTCACGGGTGGCGCGGGTGGCGCGGCTGATGCCTCTACGACGGCAACCTGGGCGACATGCAGGACCTCGTCCAGATCGCGCTGCAGAAGCGCGAATCCATCGTCTCCGGCGGCGGGTGCGAGCTCCGCGGGTGACTTGAGCCGATCGCCACGGTGCAACCGCTCCGCGAGTCGCCGCACCTCAGCTCTGCGCTGGGCGGTCGAGGACCGCAGGGCGCCGATCCTGGCGAGGATAAGGCGGTCGACAGCACTGGCTCGGTTGGCGGCGATGGCTACGACCACCACGCATACGATCCATGCCAGGATCAGAGCAGCGCCCATCCTGGTAGTGACTGTTTCCGCGGACGCGACCAGCACGTAGAGGACGGTGGCGGCCCCGAGCAACGCGACGACGGCGGCGGGGAGCACAGATAGCCACATCAAACGAGGTGCGAAGCCACTGGCCGGGTACCCGTCGTCTGCGGGAAATTCGCCGTACGGATCGCGTGCTGGATAGGCGGCATGCGTCTCAGGAGGGGGAAACTCAGGCATCAACATCCTCGGACCAGGAGGGAAACCGCTTGCCAACGTGGGTCATCTCGACCGACCCACATCGAGGGGAGACAGGTGATCGCTCGGATATAGGCAGTCTAAAAGGCCGGGCCCTTCTCTTCGACGGGCACAAAGCCACTGGCTTGAGCCTATATGGACACCTTGTCTGCTCAGGCGGCCGGTGGCAACCCGGCCCCTCGCCTGTAGCCACCGCTGCATCCGCTCAGACCGCCGTCGCTGCGCTGCTGATACTCGTACCGGGCTGCCCGCAACCAACCGCAGGGGTAGCAGCGCTGGAGGTGGAAGCCTCATGTCATTCGCCCTACTGCATGCCGTGGCGGCCGCCTACCCCATTGGACAGGTTGAGTAGCCGACGCCTGGATGACAAACCACGGGGACTGTCCGAGGAGCAGATGCTCTCCTGGCCAGCGTCGCCGGGCAGCAGCCCACGTTCCCCAACGCCGCTTCATGAAGCTGATAGGGACACCTCCTGCAATCGCCTCGAGTCCTCAGCCCTGCCTTGCTAGGCCGGGGTTTTACGATGGACCGCCCGAAGCGGACGGGACCCGGGCGTCGAGGGTCCCGTCCGCCACGGTGGCGGTGCAGCCCGACCCGCATAAAGCACAGGCGTCAAAGGTTGCTGTGCTGTTACGTCGCGGTCGTCTCGGCGGGGTTGGTCACATCACGCACCGCGTTCGGGCATGCCGCCCGGAGCGGCTAGTCCCGGCGAATTCTCTGCCGTGACCTTCGCATGGGCCGCACGCTCACAGCAGCGGCCAACACCGGCCGCAGACCCAGCACCACGCGTCGATTGACGCGCGCACCCCCGCCGCAGGCCTCAGCCTGCAGGGTCGACGCTTCCGGCGGCGAAGGCCACAAGATAACAGCCCTTCGCGAAGGCCTGTCCATCATGCGGTTGCCGTAGCTGGTCACTCGGCCGCTGCAGCGACCTACCGAGCGGCGGTTGCAAGCGAGAGCCCCGCTCACCACCGCGAAGTCCGTCGAGGACGCCGTTGCCGCACTTCAGGCAGTACCGATGGGCCGACGCCCTGCGGGCGGTGCTATTCGCTGGAGCGCGAGGGCTGCTGCTCACGGAACTGTTCGACGGGAAGCCCGCCTCGGCCCCAGTTCTCGGTCTCGACTTCGTCGATGACGACGAAGGTGGAGGTCAACGGCTTGTGTAGCACGTCGAGCAGCAGCTGGCTCACGCCCTTGATGAGCGCGGCCTTCTCCTCGGCGGTGGCCGCCGTCGTGCCGGGGCTGGTTCCCTCGCGGGTGATCTGGATCGTGACGATGGGCATGTCTGGTCCTCTCGAGCGGTTCGGGCTTGCTCAGTCGCCGGCGTTCTGGCCGCCGTCAACGTGCAGGATCTCGCCGGTGACGAAGGCGGCAGATTCGAGGTAGACGACGGCGTCGACGATGCCGCTGGTCTCACCCATTCGGCCGACCGGGTGCAGCCCGGCGAAGGTCATGTGGACCTCAACCGGGTGCACCGGGGTCTTGATGATCCCCGGGGAGACTGCGTTCACACCTACTCCTCGCGTACTCGATCGCCAAGGACTTCGTGGCGGAGCTGACGTCACCCTTGGTCAGCGACGCGAGCAAAACCAACGGCCTTGTTGTTCCACTCCGCGTAGAGAAAGTCGATGGCGTTCTTTAGGGCACCCGAGGTGGAGTGGTTGTACTCCGGGGTGACCATCACGAACCCGTCGAACGACGCGATGGTGTTGGCCCAGCGCAGCGTGTGCGGCTGGGTGTATAGGCCCATCGCTGGCGGGTACGCCTCGTCGAGGTGCGGCAGCTGGTAGTCGAGCAGGTCGATGAGCTCGAACTGCGCGTCGGACCGCTGCTTGGCGACCTCCAGGACCCAGTGGCCGACCGCTTCTCCGTTACGCCCGGGGCGGGTGCTCCCGAGGATGATCCCGATTCTGGTCATTGTCGTCCCCTTCCAGATGTCCTTGCCCGGTCAAGCAAACGCTAGCCACCAATTGCTTGGTCAAGCAACTAGCATGGATGGCATGTCCGGCTCCCCAGCACAACCCCTGCAGCCCCTGAACCCCGAGGAGGAAGCGCTGGTCCGCTCCCTGGGCCGCATCATGTACGTCCTACCCCGGGCGATCGACGCCGACATGGTGAGCGAACACCAGCTGCCACTCACCGAGTACACCGCCCTGAGGAATCTGTCGGAAGCGCCCGGTCGGCAGATGCGGATGAACGAACTCGCCGCGGCCTGCCAGCTTTCGTTGAGCGGGATGACGCGCACGATCGGCCGCTTGGAAACCCAGGGCCTGGTCGAGCGGGTCAGGAGCGAAGAGGACGCCCGCGGTTGGAACGCCGTCCTCACCCACGCCGGCTTCGCCCGCCTGGAACAGTCCTGGCCGAGCCATCTGGCCAGCGTGCGGCGGCGGTTCCTCGACCACTTCGAGGGCATCGATCTCGCCCAGCTGGCCCGCGCGTTCCAGGGAGTCGGGACGGTCCGCTGACGCGTCCTCCCGCCCGCATTAGCCATGGCGCCGGGCACGCGATGCGGCGGCCCGGCGCGCCGCGACTGCGGTCACTCGCCGGCGAGCAGGTGCTCGAACGGCGTCGGGTCGGCGAAGGGATCGGTGTGGGTGGGCTTGTCACGCCGATCCACCTCGCGGGCCAGTTCGCCGGCCGCCCGGTCGATCCGATGGACCAGCGAACTCTGTGCCGTGTCGCCGGCACCCCAGTTCCGGGCGCGGGTGATGGCCAGGGGCAGGATCGACCCGGTCGGTAAAAATAGACCCGCCAGAGCAGCACGACGCTGATGGACGCCAGCCCGAACGCCTGAGCCGCAAGTCGGGCGGGGTGCCGTGGGTGGAGCTGGGTGTCGTTCAATACAGCTCGGCGCAGTTCTGTGGACCCCGCTGCTCCCAATCTGCTCGCAGCCGGTCTGCCAGCTCGCGGACTGCCGCAGCGTAGCGATCGTCCGACTCATATGGCATGTGCCCCCTTATCGGCGGCGGGGAGCTGTCCCCAGGTGGTGCCAGCACGTCTTCCGGGTCGCGTAGGCGGCGGTCCACCAACGCGGCGGGCGGAGGGCACGCGGGCGGGTCCCCGGGCCGCTGTCTGGAGAAGATCCAGCCACCGATGGGGTCGGTGTTGCTCCACAGGTTCAGCCAACGCCACCCAATCCGGTCGCCGATTTCGTGCAGCACGGGCTCGCCGAGGTACGCCGGATAGAGCTGGGCGCAGAGTCGCTTCAGGGGGGAGGCATAGGTGAGCAGCGCGACTCGTCGCCGCACCTCTGGGCGCAGTCGCAGCACGGTTGCGGCCAGAATGACCGACCCCTGGCTGTGTCCGCTGAGCACCACCCCGTCGTAGCGTCGCGCCAGCTGGCAGATCCGATCCGTCAGCTCGGGCACCGCCCGCTCGGTATAGCAGGACGGCGCGAACGGGTGGACTGCGCGGGGCCAGAAGGTGCCGAGGTCCCACAGCACTCCAACGTAGCGGCGAAACCCTGCCGTCCGTGAGGCGAACAGCCCTCCCAGTAGGAGCCCGACGACGACTGCGAGGATCAGGTAACTGCTGATGGCCATCACTACGCTCAGCACATCGCTGGGCACGCCAACGAGGCTCTGCGCCTGCGAGCCGGGCTCCAAGCCCACAAGAGCTAGCACGCTGGCCGCGAGCCCGATCACGGTCAGGCACGCGTAGGCTATGGCCAGTGAGCCCAACTGCTCGGTAAAAGATGCCTGGGTGACCGCTTTCTCCACTCGCCGGACCTGGGCGTTCGCCTCTAGGGGGGGAGCCGGGTAGTCCCGTGCCACGATGGCTGCTGCAGTTCGCCGACGGTCCGCGCGGGTCGACAGGACGATAATGGCGCACGCCGTCACGGCGGCGATTGTGGTCAGGAAGAAGGCCAAGATCGCCCACCGGTATGCCGGCACTGGCACCGCCAGGTCCCCCGGCCGCAGCACGAACGGCCGCCTGCTGAGCAGAGACGCGGCACGGTAGACCAGCTCCCCCGAAAGGGCCCCCGCCAGGCCCGTCGCGACTGCGGCCACGACGGCGGCGCCCAACCCGCGCAGAAGCGCCGGCCGACGGTCCCGGCCGCCAGGACGCCACAGCACCAGTACGGCGAGCGCGACGAGCAGCGCCATTTGGGTGAGGAACACAATGGCGACGATGTCGTCGTACCTGGGCAGTTCGTTCGACCGCGGCCAGCGGACGGGTTCCATGGCGACGGACCCGAGCGTCGCGACCGTCAGGCCGACGGCTACGGCGCACAGCACCAGTGGCATCCGATCCGTGGTGCTGGCGATCGGAGCCGACTCCAGTAGGCGCGGAACGCAGAGCAGCACCAAACACGTGGCCAGCAGCGCTGCGGCGAGGGCGGACAGCACGACCACCGTCACGGAAGTCCCGGCGGCGGCGCGTGCGGCGAGCAGCACGACGTCCAGCGTGACGAAGGCAGCGGCGACGTGGATCGCGCGAAGACGTTTCGCCCTCGGCGAGACGTCCCACCGGTCCAACGCCGTGAGGTGGTCACCCTGCGGCCCTGCGTCCGGCAACCGGAAGGCTCCGTACGACCGAGTCTGTCGTGCGCCGAGAAACCACACCAGTGCCACCGCGGCGAACGGCACCAGGGCCAGCAGCGCCAGGCGCAGACCGACCGGTCGGCCGCCCAGCCAGGACAGCCAGCCACGGCCGGCGAGACAGCGGGACGAGCCCATGCACTTCCATGCCAGGAGGTCGAGGGCGACCCCTGCCGCTGTCAGCGCGTAGACCAGCGTCAGGGTGAGCGCGAGGAGCCGGCACAGCAGCGCGACGCCGGACTGCAAGCCGCTCCGTCCCGCCGGGCGCATCCAGAACGTCACGTTGCTCAGCATGAACGGCAGCAGAAACACCAGGGACAGCGTCCGAGCCGCGGTGCCCGAGGGCAGGTTTCTCCACTGGTACGCCTCCAGCACCGTGCCACCCGCACCGGTGGTGCGCCGGGATTGCGCTCGGGGGCGGTAGAAGCCGGCCCGGCCGTCACCGGCCACCTGACGGACGTCCCGGCAGCCGAGCACCTGACCGGCCCCGGCGCCCGCCACCCCATGGACCCTCAGCTCCACGATTTCCCCTGACAACCACCCTTGCCCGGATGGCGGTGACATGTCGCACATCAGGCAGCGACCCCCAAGCGCGGCGGCAAGCAGAGTGTGGCGAGACGTTGCCCACTGATCGCAGTGGTCGCTACCCGGCTGGCGCCGATGTCTACCCGCGCCGGCGCCCAACAACCACCCCTGACTGAGCCTGAACTGGGCACGCGGGTGTCCGTCGCGGCGGTATGAAGTCCACACGCCCGCGACGCTGAATCCCCATGGAGATCTGGCTACGCGACCTCAGCAGCAATCGACGCGGCTAGCAGGCGGCGCCCCGGCGTGGTGAGCGGCCGACGGAGCAAAGACGCGGGCAACAGCGAACAGTACCGCCGGCCCCCAAACAGCTACAGAAATGCAGCAGGATCGGCGAAATGACCTATTCGTGAGTCCTTGGAAGGATGTGCTCACTAGCCCGAGTCGCCTCACTCGGCCCAGGGCTGGAAGCCCGTGTGGAGGACGGCTTCGAGGGATGCGCGCAGTTGGATTGCCTCGTCGGCTCCGAACCTTTCCTCGAAGCGGGCTTGCGCGGCTTGCCACAGTGGTAGCGCCGCATCGATACGGGCGAGGCCGCCCGGCGTGATCGTAACGATTCTTGCGCGGTGGAGGGTGTCGGACGGATGTACTTCGCGATGCCCGTGTCGCCGGACCATCTGCTGGCGGCGACCGTGGTGGCCACCGTGGCGCGGGAGCACGGAGAGCTGGCGGGCCTGGTCGGCATGTCGCAGTTGACGGTGTCCCAGATGACCTGCCGGGTGCCGCCAGGCCGTCGAGCCGAGCCGCGCAGCGCGTGCGCGATCGCGTCGCCGCCCGGCGGCTCCCGGGGCGGGAAGCGGGGACCGGTCGGCACCCGGGGCCGGATCCGGTCGGCGCGGAAGGTCCGCCAGTCCGACCGGGCGGTGTCCCACCCCAGCAGGTACCACCGGCGGCCAGTGGAGACCAGCCGGTACGGCTCGACGTCGCGCACGGTGGCCGCGCCGTCATGCCCGGCGTAGTCAAAGCGCAGCCGCTCCCGCCGGTGGACACGGCGGTCAGCGTCGCCGCGTCCACGGTCGGCCCGCCGCCCGCCGCGGAGACGGTCGCCGCGCACCGGGTCAGCGCCGTGACCCCTACTGGGTGTCGGGAAACCCGGCCTGAAGCCGCGCGACGCGACCGGATGACGGGAGACCGACTGCGGCCCAACCGCCGCCGCGCGGCGACGGGTGATCAGGCATGGTCGCGGCCGTAACGGGAATCGGAGAGCCGCCAGCGGGACTGACGGAGGAGACGCGCCATGACGGACCCATCGCGCACCGGGTCGAATGGTGCCCGCCCGCCAGATTCGCCGCTGCAGGCGCGGGACGTCACGCCGGCGGGCGGCGGCTTCGCTGTCGTGGAGATGTTCACCTCCCAGGGCTGCTCGAGCTGTCCTCCGGCCGAGGAAGTGCTGACCGAAATCGAGCGCGACGCCCGGCAGCGGGGACAGCCCGTCTTCGCCCTCGGATTTCACGTCGACTACTGGGACGACCTGGGCTGGCCGGATCGGTTCGCCGACGATGCGTACACCGCGCGGCAGCAGGCGTACGCGCGCGCGTTCGGCTCCGGGCAGTTGTACACCCCGCAGATGGTCGTCAACGGCACCGTCGAGTTCGTCGGTTCCGACCGTCGACGGGCGGCGACCGCGATCGCGTCCGCCCTGACGGCGGTAGCCACCACGCCGCTCGCACTGTCGGTCGAGGACGCCGCGGGGGGCACGGGCGACGGGCACCGGGTGGTGGTGAACTACCAGACCGAGCGGCCGCCGGAGCGGGCGGTGTTGAACGTGGCGATCGTGGAACGTGGCCTGGAAAGCGAGGTTGCCCGGGGTGAGAACGCCGGGCGGACGCTGCGGCAGGACAACGTAGTGCGCGCCTTCGCGTCGGTGGGTCTGGACGCCGAGCGTGGGCGGGTGGAACTGGAGGTGCCGTCAGATCTTGATCCTCGACAAGCCTCAGTGGTCGGCTACGTGCAGAACGACGGTGACAAGGCCATCGTCGGCGCCGCGGCCATCGACGTGTCCGCCGAGCCTGGATGAGAGCTGCTGTTTCCCCGGGTCGAGCCAGGGATGGGCAGCGCGAAGGTGGTCGGGCCGGCATCGATCCTGTGCCGACTCCCCGAGTCGACCGCCGCAAGCCAGGCTCGAAACACCACGTCATCACCGACGCGGGCGGCATCCCCCTCGCCGCGACCCTGACCGGCGGCAACCGCCACGACGTCACCCAACTGCTGCCCTGGTCGACAAGATCACACCCATCAGAGGCACCGCGGACGGCCCCGGCAACGACGGACGTACGTCATCGGGCCGGACGGCGAGCGCGGGGCGGCCAGTTGGCGTTTGCCGCCGAGTTCCCCGCCGCGGTGGGTCAGCGGGGTGACGTCTTGCTGGCCCTGCGCAGCCCCAGCAGGGCGACCAGGGCGAGGAGGATGACGGCGACGGAGTACTCGTTGGCGGTCCGAGGCAGGCCGCCGGCGTAGACCACGAGGAAGCCGGCAATGACGGTGGGCAGGCCGAAGCCGACGTAGCAGACGATGTAGAGCAGGGAGAGCACGCTGGCGCGTTCGTGCGCCTCCACGAGCGGCATGACCGTCTTGAGGCTGCCCTGGAAGCCGCCACCGAAGCCGATGCCGCCAAGCGCGAGGCCGATGAAGAAGCCAGGGATGGATTCGATGGTGACCGACACCAGCGTGATGATCATGCCCAGGATGAGTGCGGTGATTCCGGTGAGCATCACGGTCCGCGCGGCGGCGTTGCGCAGCAGGAGAATGGTGATGGTTCCGAAGACGGAGAAGACGAAGACGACCAGACCGCCGACCACGATCGAGGTGTTCATGAGGGCGCGCACGAGCGCCGGGCCGAGCGCGAGGAAGAAGCCTGCCAGCGCCCAGACGGCGAAGAGCACCGGAGCGACGACCAATACCGGCCCCCGCACGGCGCGGGGCAGCTTGATCTCCGGCCGCAGACTCTGCAGCGCTCCTTTCATCGGCGTGACCGTTTCCCCCATCAGCACGACCCCGACGCCTTGGATCAGCAGGATCACGAGCAGGACGACGTAGACCAGTCGCGTCGGCGCGGGCAGGAACTGGATGAGCAACGCCGAGAGCAGGGCGCCGGTACCGGTCCCGATGCCGGGGGCGATCGAGTTCGCGAGCGTGCCGCGGGAGCGGTTGATGTCCAGCATGGCGGCACCGACGGCGCCGGTGGCGGCGCCGGCCGAGAGCCCCTGCACGACGCGGGCGCCAGCAGCGTGGGTACGCCGGTGGCGAAGATGAAGATGAGCAGCGAGATCATCTGGACCGCGATCGCGACAAGCAGGACCAGCCGTCGCCCGAGATGGTCGGACAGCTTGCCGATTGTGAGCAGGGACGCCAGCACCGCGAGGGCGTAGATGGCGAACACCACAGTCGTCGTGATCGGCGAGAAGTGCCAGCGCGCCTGGTAGATCCCGTAGAGGGGGGTCGGGGCTGCCGACGCGGCCACGAAGGACACGAGGATCGAGGCGAGCAGAAACAGGGAGACTTTCGGCGAGATCCGCCCCTGTCCGGCGATACTCATCAGACATGCTCCTTAGGTGAGCTGCGAGCGGCGGCCCGGCGCGGTCGACCTGGACGCCCTCCTGCGGCGAGGCCGCAGCGGAGTACCCGATGCGCCCCCTCACACGCGACATGGACTGGCCCGACGCGCCAGGCTTACCGGAAATTCCCTGATCCCGCCCCGCTGTCCGGGGTCCCTGAAGCACCCGGCCGGGACGTAACGGCGCGGCCGTGGGGCAGTGGGTGTACGACGTCGCCGCGCAGCGCACCGACGTCCAGTTCGAGCTCGTCGACCTGCTCGACTACAAGTTGCCGCACCTGGACGAGGTGTACCCGCCGTCGATGGGCCAGTACCAGCAGCCCCACACGCTGGAGTGGGCCAACAAGATCGCATCCTTCGACGGCTTCGTAATGGTTACGCCGGGGTACAACCACTCGACCTCCGGCGCCTTGAAGAACGCGATCGACTTCCTCTACAGCGAGTGGAACAACAAGGCTGTCGGGTTCGTCAGCTACGGCTCGGTGGGCGGTGCCCGGGCGGTGGAGCACCTGCGGCTGATCGCTGGTGAGCTGCAGATGGCCGACGTGCGGTCCCAGGTGGCGCTCTCGCTCTTCACCGACTTCGAGAACTTCAGCGTCTTCAAGCCCAACGACTTCCAGCGCGACGCGCTGCACGCCACCCTCGACCAGGTCGTGGCCTGGAGCGAGGCCCTCGCGCCGCTGCGTGGGAAGTGAAAGGTCGACCGGACCGATCAACGCCGCCCACGGAAAGACAACGCCATGCCTGACGCATGGCCCGGCCACCACCCGCTGATCCAGAAACTCCGCCCGCGCTGGCCGGGCCAACTGGTGCACAACCCGCACCGGTACGAGACGCCACGCAGGCCGCATCAGGAAGCCCGCGACGCGCTAGACGACGGCGTGGCCGAGGTCGTTGCATTCGCCGAGGCGCTTCTCGCCAACCCCGACCTGCCGAGCCGTATCGCCCGCCAGGGCCCCTACAACCAGCCGGACCCGATCAGGTTTTACACCGACTATCCGTTTCTGAACACAAATCGCAGGTGGGCGCGGGTGTCGTTGAGCGCTGTTCGATGCCGTTGGGTGCGGTTGACTGCCGTTGAGTGCACCCGTCTGCTCCCATCCCGCTTCCCGAGCCTGACCCCCAAGGCAGGCGGCCTGGGTCGGCCGCGCTCATCTTGTTCGGGCAGGTCGCGCGCGGCGCAGATCATGAACTGGGGCTATCGTTTGGGCCCCTACGGGACCCTGCTGGTTAATTCGGGTTTATGCAGCCAGGGCGAGTTCGAGGCGGGACAGGTGGCTGGTGCGGGTGCGGTCGAGGGGTAGGCCGTTGAACCACG
>JAEVHO010000020.1 GCA_016802835.1 Micromonospora sp. ATA32
TCTGCACATCGCGGATCTGGCGCAGCTCCTGGAACCCAAACGGAAGATGAACACGTGACCGCACATCCCTCAGCCGTCCCGGCCGACCCCGCCAGCCCGGCGCTGACACCCGTGCACCGGGGGCCGTTCCGCCCCGGCGACCGGGTGCAGCTGACCGACCCGAAGGGGCGGATGCACACGGTCACCCTGGAGCCGGGTAAGGCGTTCCACACCCACCGGGGCATCCTGGAGCACGACGCGTTGATCGGGCTGCCGGACGGCAGCGTGGTGACGACCTCGGGTGGCGGCACCCCGTTCCTCGCCCTGCGTCCGCTGCTGTCGGACTACGTGCTCTCCATGCCGCGCGGCGCGCAGGTGATCTACCCGAAGGACTCCGCCCAGATCGTCGCGATGGGTGACATCTTCCCCGGTGCGAAGGTTCTGGAGGCCGGCGCGGGCTCCGGCGCGCTGAGCTGCTCGCTGCTGCGCGCGGTCGGCACCGAGGGGGAGCTGCACTCGTTCGAGCTGCGCGACGACTTCGCCCAGATCGCCAAGCGCAACGTCGAGGCGTTCTTCAACGGGCCGCACCCGGCCTGGCACCTGCACGTCGGCGACGTCGCCGGCTGCCAGGAGACGGGCTTCGACCGGATCATTCTGGACATGCTCACCCCCTGGGAGAACCTCGACATGGTCGAGCGGGCGCTCGTGCCCGGCGGGGTGTTCATCGGCTACGTCGCCACCACGCCGCAGCTGTCCGAGCTGGTCGAGGCGCTGCGCGAGCGCGGCGGCTGGACCGAGCCGCGGGCCTGGGAGTCGCTGGTGCGCGACTGGCACGCCGAGGGCCTGGCCGTCCGCCCCGACCACCGCATGATCGCGCACACCGCGTTCCTGGTCTCCGCGCGCAAGCTCGCCCCCGGGGTCACCGCCCCGCCGCGTCGGCGCAAGCCCGAGCAAGGGCGCCGAGGCGTACGTCCAGCGCCGTCAGGTGTTGCGGGAGGCCGAGGCGGCCCGGCAGGTGGCGGACGCGCAGGCCGCGGACGTGCAGCCGGTGGGGCGCCGAGGCCGCGGCGACCGGGGAGATGGACACGCCGTGACCGGTACGGCGGGCGGCCCGGCATGAGCGGGCGGATCATCCGGCTCGGCGCGGTCCGGCCTCGCGGCGGCGCCCGGTGTGGGGAGGTGGCATGAGTCGGCCGGGCTACGGTGGTGGTGATCTGCCGGCGGTCTTCCCGGACTGGTCGCCCTACCAGGATCTCGAGTCCGCGGCGCGGGCCTACCTGCGGGACCCGGACGTCGCGCTGGAGGCGCTCGGCGGAGTGCTGCGCGGGGCCTCGGTGCTCGGCTTCACCCTGGAGCGCTTCGTCAACGAGGTCAACGGGGTCTGGCAGGAGGTCGTCGTCTGCGACGGCAGCCGGCTGATCCTCTGGCACGGCGAGGACGTGCCGCCGGGGGAGGGGCCGCCCGGCTCGATGACCTCCTCGCTGCGGGTGGTGCCGGTCTCCACGGTCACGGAGGTCGGCTGCCGGCGCCGGCTGACCCGGGCCGAGACCGGTGAGATCCGGGTCGACAGCATCGACGTCTACCTGCTGCTGACCTCGCTGGACGAGGCGCCACCACCCGGCGACGAGATCATCGGCGGGCCGCGGCACGACGCATTGCGATTCGGCAAGACCCTCGACGACGGCGGCGCCGGGCAGATCGCCCGGCTGGAGGAGTTCGCCCGGCTGGTCGCGTCGGTGATCGGCCGCCCGGTGCTCTGAGTCCCCGCCGTCCGGGAGTCCCCGCCGTCCGACCACGGACGGCGGGGATCAGGTCAGTCCTGCTCGGCCTCCGGACCGGCGACCTCGACGCCGTCGCTGCCCCGCACCACGTGAATGCAGTCGCCGGGGCACTCCTTCGCCGAGTCGATCACCTCGAGGCGCAGGTGCCCCGGCACGTCGACCCGGCTGCCCGGGGCCAGCCGCAGCTCCCCGTCGGCGCTCTTGACGTACGCCAGGCCGTCGACGTCGAACTCGAAGACGTCCGGCGCGTACTGCACGCAGAGCCCGTCACCCGTGCACAGATCCTGGTCCACCCAGACCTGCAGCTGGTCGGTCGCGACCTCGGCCACCGGCGTACCCCCCATGTTCTCCCGTCCCACGCTCCGACGGTACCCGAACGCCCGTACCCGCCCCCGGGCCCACCCTTGGCGATCAAGGTTCGGTGACGAGGGCGTTGCGTGGGACCGAATCGGCCTCATAGCGGCTAGTGTTAGGGCAGAACGTTCAAGCCCCCGGGGAGGTGGGACGTGGCACGCAGCGACGACGCGGACTCGCGCGCCGCACGGTGGGAGAAGGAAGCCCACGATCTCTCCACGCAGGTCGCGTTTCTCCAAGAGGAACTCGCTCTGGTGCGGCGCAAGTTGACCGAAAGCCCCCGACACGTCCGGCAGCTCGAAGAGCGGCTGGCGGCCACCCAGGCACAGTTGGCGCGGCTGACCGAGAACAACGACCGGCTCGTGAGCACCCTCAAGGAGGCTCGCGCGCAGATCGTGACGCTCAAGGAGGAGATCGACCGCCTCGCGCAGCCGCCGAGCGGCTATGGCGTCTTCCTCGCGCGGCACGACGACGGCACGGTGGACGTCTTCACCGGCGGACGCAAGCTCCGGGTCGCCGTCTCGCCGTCGCTGGAGGTCGCCGAGCTGCAGCGCGGCCAGGAGGTCCTGCTCAACGACGCGCTCAACATCGTCGACGCGTTCGGCTACGAGCGGGTCGGCGAGGTGGTCATGCTCAAGGAGATCCTGGCGGGTCCCTCCGGCGGCCCGGGCGACCGGGCGCTGGTGGTCTCCCACTCCGACGAGGAGCGGATCGTGCACCTCGCCGAGACCCTGATCGGCTCGCCGATCCGGGCCGGTGACTCGCTCATGATCGAGCCCCGCTCGGCGTACGCGTACGAGCGGATCCCGAAGAGTGAGGTCGAGGAGCTGGTCCTCGAAGAGGTGCCGGACGTCGACTACGGCGACATCGGTGGCCTCCAGTCCCAGATCGAGCAGATCCGCGACGCGGTGGAGCTGCCGTTCCTGCACGCCGACCTGTTCCGCGAGCACCAGCTCCGGCCGCCGAAGGGCATCCTGCTCTACGGTCCGCCCGGCTGCGGTAAGACGCTGATCGCCAAGGCGGTCGCCAACTCGCTGGCGAAGAAGATCGCCGAACGCCGGGGCGAGGAGAAGCACACCAGCTTCTTCCTCAACATCAAGGGCCCGGAGCTGCTCAACAAGTACGTCGGCGAGACCGAGCGGCACATCCGGTTGATCTTCCAGCGGGCCCGGGAGAAGGCCGGCGAGGGCACCCCCGTCATCGTCTTCTTCGACGAGATGGACTCGGTCTTCCGTACCCGCGGCTCCGGCGTCTCCTCGGACGTGGAGAACACGATCGTCCCGCAGCTGCTCAGCGAGATCGACGGTGTGGAGGGGCTGGAGAACGTCATCGTGATCGGTGCCTCCAACCGGGAGGACATGATCGACCCGGCCATCCTGCGCCCCGGCCGGCTCGACGTGAAGATCAAGATCGAGCGGCCGGACGCCGAGGCGGCCAGGGACATCTTCTCCAAGTACATCCTCTCCGGGCTGCCCCTGCACCCGGACGACCTGGCCGAGCACGGAGGCGACCCCCAGGCCACCGTCGCGGCGATGATCGACGCCGTGGTGCTGCGGATGTACTCGGAGACCGAGGAGAACCGCTTCCTCGAGGTGACCTACGCCAACGGCGACAAGGAAGTCCTCTACTTCAAGGACTTCAACTCAGGCGCGATGATCCAGAACATCGTCGACCGTGGCAAGAAGATGGCGATCAAGGAGTTCCTCACCTCCGGACGCAAGGGGTTGCGCCTGCAGCACCTGCTCGACGCCTGCGTCGACGAGTTCCGGGAGAACGAGGACCTGCCCAACACCACCAACCCGGACGACTGGGCCCGGATCTCCGGCAAGAAGGGCGAGCGGATCGTCTACATCCGTACGCTCGTCTCCGGCGGCAAGGGCGCGGAGGCCGGCCGGTCGATAGAGACCGCCAGCAACACCGGTCAGTACCTCTGACCGACCGAGCGACGAAGGGCCCGCGGCGTGACGCCGCGGGCCCTTTTTTTTTGCATTGGCGCAGAAGAGCGCCGACACGACCGCGACGGCCCGGGGTGAACGCTCCGTCACCGTTAGACTACCGCGACCGATTCATCCCATCCGTCGAGGACCGAGGTGCAGCCCCACTCCACCGCCATCGATCCGCTGGCGCTCGCCGCGCCGGACGAGGATGCGCACTCCGGGTCCCGTGGCTTCCGCCGGTGGCTGGCGCCGGCGTTCCTGGCGGCGTGGCTCGTGCCACTCGCGGCGCACGCCGTCGGCCTGGAGTGGCTGCTGCCGCCGCTGGTCCTGCTGATCACGGCGGCTCTGCTGCGCGGCGGACGCACCCTGTTCGACCGGCTGATACTGGCGGTCACCCTCCTGCTCGGGGTCGCCATGGCGGCCGGTCTGCTCTTCTCGATCTGGCCCTGGCGTCTGCACCCGGTGCCGGTGACCGGCCTCGCCCTCACCGCGCTCGTGGTGGTCTCCGTCGCGACCGGACGGCGGCCCGCGCTGCCCCGGCCGGCCTGGACGGACGCGGTGCCGCTGCTGGTGACCGCGGCACTCATCCGCTATCTCGCCACCCCGTACGTCGGGGCGGACCTCGTCCGCCGGGTGGCCGTGCTGGGCCGGGGCGAGGACAACTTCCGGCACCTGGCCCTCTTCGACGTCGTCGGACGGCTCGGCGGGTACGTCTTCCTCGACGAGCCGGGCGCCCGGGACCACCTGCTGTCCCAGCTGGTCTACTACCCGCAGGGCTGGCACCTGTCCGCCGTCCTCCTCGACGGGTTCATCGTGCCGCCCAGCACCGTGCCGGGCGGAACCGGCGCCATGGACCACTACATCTCGTGGACCCTGGCCGGCTTCGGACTGCTGGTGGCGGCGCTGCTCTGGGCGGCGCAGTGGCTGCCCGGGCGGTGCACCCGCTGCATCGGATGGTGCTGGCCGTGGCGGTCGGCTCCCTCTTGCTCGGTAGCCAGCTGCCGCGGCTGCTCGGTTCCGGCTTCCCCACCGAGACGTTGGGGCTGACCCTCACCGTCGTGCTGGCGGCGCTGGTGGCCCGGCCGGTGGCCGGTCCACGTGAGCAACTCGTGCTGCTGGGCGCGCTGCTGGTCGGCATCGGCTTCTGCTACTACCTCTTCCTCTTCCCGGCCGGCATCCTGGTGCTCGGGTGGCTGGTCGCGCGGCGGAAGGCCCTCAGCCGGGTACCCCGCACGCTGGTCCTGGTGGCCCTGCCCACCGCGGTCCTCAGCCCGGTGGTGCCGTTGCTGGGACTGCTGGTCGCCGGGCAGTCGGAGGCGCTGACCGCCACCAGTGGGCCGGACATCACGGAAGCGCGCCTCGCGCTGCTGGGCCTGGGCATCCCCGTCGTCCTCGGCCTGGTGGCCGCCATGGTCCGCCGTCCCGACCCGGCCTGGCGGCGACACCTGCTCGTCGCCCTGACCGGTGTCGGCTACGCCCTCGGCGTCGCGGGCCTCACCGTCGCCATGGGTGGCCGGCCGGCCTACTACTACAACAAGGCCGCGCACCTGGCCATGGCGCTGTTGATCGTCGGCACCGTGGCGCTGGTGGTGCAGCTGCCGGCGCCCCGCCGGGCCGCGGATGCCGGGCGGGCCAGGATGCTCTGGTCCACGGCCGGGGCGGTGCTCGCCGCAGCCCTGGCGACGCTGACGGTGCTGACGGTGTCCGGCCTGTCCGGCCTGCCCGGCCACCACCGCAGCCTCCTGCTCAAGGGCAACACCTCCTGGGCGCAACGCGTCGCCAGCCCTCACCTTGGTGGTGGCTGGCCGAGGCTGGCCCAGAACTGTGTGGAGGCATACCACCGGTACCCGCCGGTCCCGGGGACCACCACGCTGGTGGTGGACCGTACGGCGTACCAGGGTTATCTCCAATCGCTCTGCCTGTCAGCCCTGCAGGGCACCACGGCCCAGACCGAGCCCGGCATCTACGGCCTGGAGTTCCGTGAGCCCGACCGGACCGCGGCGCTCCTGCACCGGGTGCCCGGGCCGCTTCGGATTGTCGTGGCCGATCCGGCGGCCGGACGGCGGATCGACGCGATGTTGCACCTGGAGCCGACCCTGCGGTCCCGCCTGACCACGGTGACGGTGAGCAAGAGCTTCGTCGAGTCGCCGCCGTGACCGCCCGCCGGCGCCGTGGCGCCGGACGCCGCCAGCCCGGCACGCCCCCTTCCCGCGTGACGCCGACTACGCTCGACGTGACGGCGGACCGGGTTGGGCGAGCGAAGCGGGTAGGTCGATGAGCGTTAGACGGATCATGGGCACCGAGGTCGAGTACGGCATCTCCGTGCCCGGCCAGGCCGGAGCCAACCCGATGGTCACCTCGTCCCAGGTGGTCAACGCCTACGGGGCGCGCCCGGAACTCAACCGTGGCGGCCGGGCCCGCTGGGACTACGAGGAGGAGTCGCCGCTGCGTGACGCGCGCGGCTTCACCTACTCCGGGGCCGCGTACGACCCGGCCGAGGCGCTCGCCGACGAGGACCTGGGACTGGCCAACGTCATACTCACCAACGGCGCCCGCCTCTACGTCGACCACGCCCACCCGGAGTACTCCACTCCGGAGGTGACCAACCCGCTGGACATCGTGCGGTGGGACAAGGCGGGGGAGCGGGTGATGGCCGAGGCTTCCCGCCGGGCGGCCACCATTCCCGGCACTCACCCGATCCACCTCTACAAGAACAACACCGACAACAAGGGCGCCAGCTACGGCACCCACGAGAACTACCTGATGCGGCGGCAGACGCCGTTCGCCGACATCGTCGCGTACCTGACGCCGTTCTTCGTCACCCGGCAGATCGTCTGCGGCGCCGGCCGGGTCGGCATCGGCCAGGACGGCGGCCAGAGTGGCTTCCAGATCTCCCAGCGGGCCGACTTCTTCGAGGTCGAGGTCGGGCTGGAGACCACCCTCAAGCGGCCGATCATCAACACCCGGGACGAGCCGCACGCCGACGCTGACAAGTACCGGCGGCTGCATGTCATCATCGGCGACGCCAACCTCTCGGAGATCTCCACCTACCTGAAGGTCGGCACCACCGCGCTGATCCTGACCATGATCGAGGAGAAGGCCCTCGGGCCGGACCTCGGCATCGCCGACCCGGTCAGCGAGCTGCGCGCGGTCAGCCACGACCCGTCGCTCACGCACCTGATGCGGCTGCGCGACGGGCGCCGGTTGACCGCCCTGGACGTCCAGTGGGCCTACTACGAGCGGGTCCGGTCCTTTGTCGACGACCGGTACGGCACCGACGTCGACGAGCAGACCACCGACGTGCTGGCCCGCTGGGAGAGCGTGCTGGACCGGCTCGGCCGCGACGCGTTCCTCTGCGCCGACGAGCTGGACTGGGTGGCGAAGCTGCGGCTGCTGGAGGGCTACCGGGAGCGGGAGAAGCTGGCCTGGGGCTCGCACAAGCTCCAACTGGTTGATCTGCAGTATTCCGACGTGCGTCCGGAGAAGGGGCTCTACCACCGGCTGGTGTCCCGGGGGGCGATGAAGACCCTGCTCACCGACGAGCAGACCCGTACCGCGATGACCCAGCCGCCGGAGGACACCCGGGCCTACTTCCGTGGCCGCTGCCTGGCCCAGTACGCCTCCGAGGTGGTCGCCGCGAGCTGGGACTCCGTCATCTTCGACGTCGGCCGGGAGTCGCTGGTGCGGGTGCCGATGATGGAGCCGGAGCGGGGCACCCGGGCGCACGTCGGGGCGCTCTTCGACCGGTGCGCCAGCGCGAAGGATCTGCTGGAGACGCTCACCGGCGGCTGACCGTCGTCGACGCGGCCCGCCGCACGCCGGAGAAGGCGCGCGGCGGGCTTTTCGTCGCTCCCGCGAGGTAAGTTTCTCGCAGGCGATCGTGGAGGAGGCACCGAGATGGCTAGTCAAGACAGCGGCGGCCAGTCGCAGACCGGCAAGTCGCACCAGGGCGAAGAGGTCGAGGACGTCACCGCCCAGGCGAACCCCGAGGTCGCCGAGCGGCACGCCGAGATCACGGAGGACGTCGACGACCTGCTCGACGAGATCGACTCCGTCCTCGAGGAGAACGCAGAAGAGTTCGTGAGAGGCTATGTGCAAAAAGGGGGTCAGTGAGCCTTATGTCCGATTCGCCGAAGGCGTCGGACAAGGTATGCCCTCAGTGCGGCGCTCCCTACCCGCCACTGCTTTTCATCGCAACAGTCGCGCGCCGACCGGCTCGCTTCTACTGCAAGACCTGTGCGGCGGCCCGCTTTGAGGCGAGCCGCCGCAAGCGCGGGATCGCCGGTGCACCCGATCCGGAACATGTGGACCACGATCATCGCACCGGCTGGGTGCGCGGGATACTCTGCTTCAACTGCAACGGTGGTCTTGGCCAGTTCCGTGACAGTCCTACGGGGCTGGCCAGGGCGATCACGTACCTGAGAGGAACCACGTGGCAGCGGGCTTTGATCCATCCGGGCGTCTACCAGATGTGTTCACCAACGCGGGGACGTCCTCCTTCATCTCGTTCCTGAGCAGGGTGGCCCCCGAGATGCTTCCCGGTCGACGGCCGCTGCCGCCGGGCATGGCCGCCGACCTGGCGCCGCACGCGACCACCATCGTGGCCATCTCGGCCGCCGGCGGCGTGGTGATGGCCGGCGACCGACGTGCCACCATGGGCAACCTGATCGCCCAGCGGGACATCGAGAAGGTGCACCCGGCCGACGCATACTCCCTGGTCGGCATCGCCGGCACGGCCGGCATCGGCATCGAGCTGATGCGACTGTTCCAGGTGGAGCTGGAGCACTACGAGAAGATCGAGGGCGCCATGCTGTCCCTCGACGGCAAGGCCAACCGGCTCGCCTCGATGATCCGTGGCAACCTGGGCGCGGCGATGCAGGGGCTCGCCGTGGTCCCGCTCTTCGCCGGCTTCGACCTGGCGGCCACCGACGTGGCCCGGGCCGGACGGATCTTCAGCTTCGACGTCACGGGCGGCCCTTACGAGGAGACCGGGTACGACGCGATCGGCTCGGGTTCGCTCTTCGCCAAGTCCGCGCTGAAGAAGCGCTTCCGGGCGGCCTGTCCGTCGACGACGCGACCCGGCTCGCCGTCGAGGCGCTCTACGACGCGGCCGACGACGACACGGCGACCGGTGGGCCGGACCTGACCCGCAGGATCTACCCGGTGGTGATGAGCGCGACGGCGGAGGGCAGCCACCGGCTCACCGACGCCGAGACCGCCGCCATCGCCGAGGGCGTGGTCGCGGGCCGGATGGAGAATCCGGGCGGCTGATCCCGCTCCCGTCCCGCACAGTCAGCAGCAGTCGTCAGCACAGCGCTAAGGAGAACCGCCGCCGTGGCCATGCAGTTCTACGCCTCGCCCGAGCAGATCATGCGCGACCGCTCCGAGCTGGCCCGCAAGGGCATCGCCCGGGGGCGCAGCGCGGTGGTCCTGAGCTACTCCGAAGGGGTGCTCTTCGTCGCGGAGAATCTCTCCAGCGCCCTGCACAAGGTCAGCGAGATCTACGACCGGATCGGCTTCGCCGCCGTGGGTCGTTACAACGAGTTCGAGAACCTGCGCCGTGCCGGCGTGCGGATGGCGGACCTGAACGGGTTGAGCTACGACCGGCGGGACGTGACCGGCCGGGCGCTGGCGAACGCCTTCGCGCAGACCCTGGGCGCCATCTTCACCGAGCAGTCGAAGCCGTTCGAGGTGGAGATCTGCGTGGCCGAGGTGGGCGGCTCGCCGGAGTCGGACGAACTCTACCGGCTCACCTACGACGGCTCGGTCAACGACGAGCCGGGCCGGATGGCCATGGGCGGCCAGGCCGAGGCGATCTCCGGCGTGCTGAAGGCGCAGCACCGCCCGGAGATGTCGCTCGGTGAGGCGGTCCGGGTCGCCGTTCAGGCGCTGGCGAGCGTCGGCGGGGAGGGCGGCAGCCCGCGCACCATCGCCGCCAACCAACTGGAGGTCGCGCTCCTGGATCGGCGCCGGGTCGGACGCACCTTCCGCCGGATCACCGGGGCGGCGTTGACCGCGCTGCTCGACGGCGACGCCGGTGTCACCGAGGCAGCCCCGGAGGCGGGGACCCGCCCGGACACCCCGACCTTCCCGACCGAGGAGGCCGGCAAGCCGACCACCTCCGCGGGCTCGGCGGACCTGGAGGACAAGCCGGCGAACCCGGACGAGTAGCGGTCCGCGCCAGCCATCGACAACGCGGGGCCCAGTTTTCGGGCCCCGGCGTTGTCGATGGCTCAGCGGCGCCTGAGCAGCGGCTTGGCCAGCGCCCAGTAGCCGGCCGCCATGACGTTGAAGACGCCCATGCCGGGGGGCGATTCGACGTTCGACGGGTCGACCTTCGCGGTCATCAGCTCGGCGATGACGCCGTCCGGGACGGTCCGCTCGGCCTGGAGCTGACGACGGCGGGCGCGCAGCCAGGCACGGTTGCTCCAGAGCCAGCCCCAGCCTCGGACCTTCTCCCGGCTCCAGCCGCCGAGCAGCGAGGCGACCAGCATGGCCGCCTCGGTGAGCAGCAGCATCGGTGCGAGCAGGACCAGGGTCCGTGTCTCGTACGTGGTGAGCAGGGAGATCAGCCGGTTCCGCTCGAGCAGGTAGTGCTTGAGCGTGTTGCGGGAGAACTCGTAGTGGTGCACGACGACGGCGTCCGGGACGTACTCCAGCCGCAGGCCGCGCTGCCACAGCCGCAGGCTGAGCTCGGTGTCCTCGTGGTAGGCGAAGTACTCGGCGGCGAAGCCGTCCAGCTCCCGCCACAGCTCCCGGTTGATGACGAAGCAGCAGCCGCTCAGCGAGGACACGGTGGTACGCACCGCGTGCTTGGTGGCCGGCTCACCGTTGCCGCCGGCCCAGGAGAGGCCGATGAAGTGCAGCGGGTTGCCGGACGTGTTGATCAGCTCCGGGTTCTCGGCGAGCCGGATGGAGGCCATCGCGGCGCCGACTCCGGGCTCGCCCGCCACGGCGACGGTCTTCGCGAGGGCGTCGGGGGCGACGATCGCGTCGGAGTTGACGAAGGCGAGCCACTCGCCGGTCGCCTCGGCCGCGCCGACCCGGCAGCCGCCGGAGTAGCCGGTGTTCTCGTCGGGTCGGACCACCCGGACGCCGGGGAACCCCTTCACGACGTCGACGCCGTCGCCGGTGCAGCCGTTGTCGACCACGATCAGCTCGACCTCGACGTCGGTGCTGCCGAGGACGGCCCGGGCGGCGTCGACCAGGTACGGCTCGGCGCCGTAGGCCAGCATCACCGCGGTCAGCTGAGGGCGGGTCATCGGATGCCTCCGGATACTCCAGTGGCCACGGCCTCGTCGAGCGGCCGGGTCCGGGTGGGGGTGGGGCGCGAGCCGCCGCGCAGCAGCAGCGCCATGACGGCGGCCACCACGACGGAGCCGACGGTGTACGCCAGTTCGACCCGCAGCGCCACCGGCGCCGGGATCACCGTCACGGCGACCAGGGGCGGCCACGCCGACGGTCCAGGCGAGCGCCTGCGCGCGGTGCCGGTCGAGGGCGAGCAGCGCCTGGCCGAGCACCATGGCCCACAGGTAGGCGAGGGTGGCGACGGCCAGCCAGGCGAAGTCGCCGTGGCCGAGGACGCCAGGGGCGTCGAAGAGGGCGCGAACCAGCCAGGGGCCGAGCAGCACCGCACCCACCGCGCCGAGGACGCCGAGCGCGGTGACGATGCCCAGCGCCCGGCGCAGCAGGTTGCGGAACCCGGCGAGGTCGCCGGTGGTGGCCGAGGTGGCCAGGCCGGGCAGCAGGGACGCCTGCAGCGAGGCGAAGACGAACAGCGGAATACGGACCAGCACCAGTGCGGACAGCAGCGCGCCGGCCGTGGCGACATCGGAGGGGGCGAGCAGCCGGACGTTGATCACGCCGATATTCACCACGACCTGCATGAGCAGGCTGGAGACGGTGAGCAGTCCGAGGCTGCGCAGCAGAGCGTTCCAGGCGACCGGTACGCCGCCGCCGACGGCGCGCAGCACCGGGGGCAGGGTGACGGCGACGCTGAGCAGCGGGGCGGCGACCAGCACCGCGCCGTACCAGACGGGGTCGGTGACGCCGGTGAGCCCGAGCAGGGCGACCAGTGCGATCCGCAGGCCGCCGTCGACGCCGAGCTGGGTGCCGTACCAGGGGAAGAGCTGCAGGCCGGAGAGGACGCCGCGGGTGGTGTAGGCGACCGCCATCGCGGCGAGCGCGCCGATCAGCACGGTGACCATGGTGCCGTCGCCGGCGAAGAGCCGGTCGGCGAGCACCCGGTGGCCGGCGAGGACCACCACGACCATCAGCGCGAGCACCGCGGCGGCGAGGACGGCACCCCGGGCCAGCACCGGGCCCGGTGGCAGCCCCTCGCTGCGGCGGGCGGCGACGACCCGCGCCACCTCCTGCTCGACCGGCAGGAAGACGCCGATGCCGAGGGTGAACACGATCGACCAGAGCGCCGCCAGGGAGGAGTAGTCCGCCCCGGTCAGGCTGTGCCCGGCCACCGCGAGGTGGACGTAGGAGGCGAGTCCGAGCAGGGCCAGCCCGGCACCGACGGCCAGGGTGCCGGGCGGGACGAGGCTCAGCAGTCGCCGCATCACCGGCGGATGAGGGCCAGCGTGAGGACGGCGAACGCGCGACCGAGGTAGATCATCGCCTTGACGGGGGAGTGGCTCGGCGTGCCGGCCATCCGCTTGCGCATCGCCACCGGCACCTGCCGGATCCGGTACCCGCGCCGGGCGGTGTGCACCAGTGTCTCGACGGTGTCGCCCAGGTACTCCACCGGGTACCAGCCGGCGAACATCTCGATCACCCGCCGGTTGGCGGCGCGGAACCCGGAGGTGGTGTCGGTGAGCTTGGTCCGGGCAACCCGGGAGAGCACCGCGGAGAGCATCACCATCGCCCACCGGCGGGGGCCACGGGCCTGGTAGTCGCCCTCGCCGGCGAACCGCGCGCCGATCACCAGGTCGTTGTCGTCGAGCAGGTCGACGAGCTTCGGCACGTACCGGGGGTCGTGCTGACCGTCCGCGTCGATCTGGATCGCCACGTCGTAGTCGTGGTCCCGGGCGAACCGGTAACCGAGCCGCATCGCCCCGCCGACGCCCAGGTTGTAGGGCAGCTTGGCGACGCGGGCGCCGGCGGCGGCCGCCACGGCGGCGGTGCGGTCGCTGGAGCCGTCGTCGACCACCAGGACGTCCACGCCGGGCAACTCGCCGCGGACCTCGCCGACCACCTCGGCGATGGAGCCCGCCTCGTTGAGCGCGGGGATGATGATCAGTACACGCTTGTTGTTAACCATCGCGGGACACCAGTTCGTCTCGTGCCGCGCGCTCCGCGTCGATCTCGGCGCGGAGCAGGGCAAAGTCTTCGGCCAGGGTGCGGGTCTCCTCTTCCAGCGCACTGACCTCCCAGCTCAGGTGCACGCAGACCAGGAGCAGGAAGACGATGCCGAGGAAGAGGACGAGGCTGACGCCGGAGACCACCCCGAAGAATCCGGCCACGTTGTCCAGCAGGCGCGGGAACAACGACAACGGGATGACGATCAGCAGGACGGCGAGCCAGAGCATGCCGTACTTCTCGCGTAGCTGCCGGCGACGCAGCAGCTCGATGATCGTGACCAGCAGCACCAGACCGGTCAGCCCGGTGACGAGGGTGAGCTTCATGCGACCTTCCACGGGGCGGGTGGAGCGGAGGAGGCGAAAGCGTCGGTCAGGGTGGCGTGCCAGTCCCGCAGCGGCGGCAGGCCCGCGGCAGCCCAGCGCCCGTGCCCTAGCACACTGTACGCGGGCCTGGGGGCGGGACGGCGGAACCGGTCGCTGGTGGTGGGTCGGATCCGTTCCGGGTTTAGCCCGTGCAGCGCGAACACCGCCCGGGCCAGGCCGTACCAGGTGGTCTGGCCGGAGGCGGTGCCGTGGTAGATCCCGGGGGCGGCCCGGCCGGCCAGCGCCGCGTCGGCGAGCGCGACCAGCTGGGCGGCCAGGGCGTACGACCAGGTGGGCTGGCCGTGCTGGTCGTCGACCACGTCGAGCTGCTCGCGCTGCCCGGCCAGGCGGAGCATGGTGGCGACGAAGTTGGGCCCGTGGGCGCCGTACAGCCAGGCGGTCCGCACGACGTAGCCGGCGTCGGGCAGCAGCCGGGTGACCGCCGTCTCGCCGGCGAGCTTGCTGCGCCCGTACGCGTTGACCGGCGAGGTGGGCGCGTCCTCCGGGTACGGGGTGCCGGCGTCGCCGGGGAAGACGTAGTCGGTGGAGATCTGGATCAGCCGGGCGCCGGTCCGGGCGCAGGCGTCCGCGAGGTGGGCGACGCCCGCGCCGTTGACCGCCGTGGGCGGCCGCCTCCTGCTCCTCGGCCCCGTCCACGTCGGTCCACGCCGCCGCGTTGATCACCAGGTCGTGCCCGGCGACGGCGGCGGCGACCGCCGGGGCGTCGGTGATGTCGAGCGCGGCGCGGGTGGCGGCGGTCACCGTCAGGTCCGGGCGCGCCTCCAGCACGGCCAGCAGGTCCCGGCCGAGCATCCCGCCCGCGCCGGTGACGAGCAGCCGGGTCATGCGGCCGGCGCCTTCTTCAACGGCTCCCACCAGGCCCGGTTGTCCCGGTACCACTGGACGGTGCCGGCCAGCCCACTGTCCAGGTCGATGCTCGGGGCGTACCCCAGCTCTTCGCTGATCTTGCTGATGTCCAGCGAGTAGCGGCGGTCGTGGCCCTTGCGGTCGGCGACCGGGACGACCCGGTCCCAGCCGGCGCCGCAGGCCTCGAGCAGCCGGCCGGTCAGCTCCTTGTTGGTCAGCTCGGTGCCGCCGCCGATGTTGTAGACCTCACCGGCGCGGCCCTTGTGCTGCACCATGGCGATGCCCCGGCAGTGGTCGTGCACGTGCAGCCAGTCCCGGATGTTGCCGCCGTCGCCGTAGAGCGGCACGGTGCCGCCGTCGAGCAGGTTGGTGACGAACAGCGGGATGACCTTCTCCGGGAACTGGTACGGCCCGTAGTTGTTCGAGCAGCGGGTCACCACCACGTCCATGCCGTGGGTGCGGTGGTACGCCAGGGCCAGCAGGTCCGAGCCGGCCTTCGAGGCCGAGTACGGCGAGTTCGGGGCCAGCGGCCAGGTCTCCGTCCAGGAGCCCTCGTTGATCGAGCCGTACACCTCGTCGGTGGAGACGTGCACGAACCGGCCGACGCCGTGGCGCAGCGCGGCGTCCAGCAGCGTCTGGGTGCCGAGCACGTTGGTGGTGACGAACGGGGCGGCGCCGGCGATCGAACGGTCGACATGCGATTCGGCCGCGAAGTGCACGATCACGTCCTGCCCGGCGACAACCCCTTCGACGAGGGCGGGGTCACAGATGTCCCCCTGCACGAAGCGCAGTCGCGCGTCGTCACGCACCGGCGCGAGGTTTGCCAGGTTGCCCGAGTAGGTCAGCTTGTCGAGCACGGTCACCGTGGAAGGCGCCAACGCGGGCACTCCCGCGCCGCTGCCGCCGGGTACGCCCAGCAGCATGCGTACGTACTCCGACCCGATGAATCCGGCTCCGCCGGTGACGAGGATCCTCACGGGTCCAGGAGTCTACGCGACAGGTCGTCGCCCCCGAGGGACGCGGACCGTGCGCTGGCCGCCCCGATCGGAGCCGGTAGGCTCCCCCGGTGCGCGGAATCCTACTCGCCGGCGGCACCGGATCCCGGCTCTGGCCGATCACCCGGGCGGTCTCCAAGCAGCTGATGCCGGTCTTCGACAAGCCCATGGTCTATTACCCCCTCTCCACCCTGGTGATGTCCGGGGTGCGGGAGATCCTGGTGATCACCACCCCGGAGGACCAGTCCCAGTTCCAGCGGTTGCTCGGCGACGGCAGCCAGTTCGGGCTGCGGCTGGAGTACGTCACCCAGGCCCGCCCCGAGGGCATCGCGCAGGCCTTCCTGCTCGGCGCGGACTTCATCGGCGACGAGTCGGTGGCGTTGATCCTCGGTGACAACATCTTCCACGGGGTGGGTCTGGGCCGGCAGCTCGCGGCGCACGGCGACCTGGTCGGCGGCCGGGTCTTCGCGTACCCGGTGGCCAACCCGGAGGCGTACGGCGTGGTCGACTTCGACGCCGACGGCAGGGTGCTCTCGATCGAGGAGAAGCCGGCCCGGCCGAAGTCAAGGTACGCGGTGCCCGGGCTGTACTTCTACGACAACCGGGTGGTGGACATCGCCCGCAAGCTCACCCCGAGCGCGCGGGGCGAGCTGGAGATCACCGCCGTCAACGAGACGTACCGGGAGATCGGCGAGCTCTCGGTGACGGTGCTGGACCGGGGCACCGCCTGGCTGGACACCGGCACCTTCACCTCGATGATGCAGGCCGCCGAGTTCGTTCGGGTGATCGAGGAACGCCAGGGCATGAAGATCGGCTGCGTCGAGGAGGTGGCCTGGCGGGCCGGCCTGATCGACGACGACCAGCTCCGGGCGCTGGCCGAGCCGCTGACCAAGAGCGGCTACGGCGACTACCTGCTCCACCTGCTGGCCGAGCCGCGGGGCCCGGCGGCGGCCCGGTGAGCGCGAGGAGTGAGCCGGTTCTGCGAGCCCCGCAGCCGCGAACGGAGATGGCGCAGTGAAGATCCGGCCGCTGAGCATCGAGGGCGCCTGGGAGATCACCCCTCAGCAGCACGGCGACCAGCGCGGGATGTTCATGGAGTGGTACCGCTTCGACCGGCTGGCCGAGGCGGTGGGCCACCCGCTGCGCCTGGCGCAGGGCAACCTCTCCGTCTCCGGCCGTGGCGTCGTGCGGGGCATCCACTTCGCCGACGTCCCGCCCGGCCAGGCCAAGTACGTCACCTGCGTCCGGGGCGCGGTGCTCGACGTGGTGGTGGACCTGCGGGTCGGCTCGCCCACCTTCGGCCGCTGGGAGGGGGTCCGCCTCGACGACGTGGACCGCCGCGCGGTCTACCTCGCCGAGGGGCTCGGCCACGGCTTCTGCGCGCTGACCGACGACGCCACCCTGAGCTACCTCTGCTCCGCCACCTACAACCCGACCGGGGAGCACGCGGTGCACCCGCTCGACCCCGACCTGGCGATCGAGTGGCCGGTCGACGAGCCGCAGCTGTCCGCCCGGGACGCCGCCGCGCCGACGCTGGCCGAGGCCGTCACCACCGGACTGCTCCCCGGCCACGAGGCCTGCCGGTCGTTCGTGGCCAGCCTGGAACCGGACGGAATGCCGTACTCGAACGGGATTTGACGACCCTCGGGCAACGACCTGTGCTGTGACAGTGACCAACCGGGCCTCCGGGCGGCTAATGTCACACCATGGAGCGGCGAATCTTCGGCCTCGAGACCGAGTACGGCGTCACCTGCACCTACCGCGGGCAGCGTCGGCTTTCCCCCGACGAGGTCGCGCGGTACCTGTTCCGGCGGGTGGTGTCGTGGGGCCGGTCGAGCAACGTGTTCCTGCGCAACGGCGCCCGCCTCTACCTCGACGTCGGGTCGCACCCCGAGTACGCCACGCCGGAGTGCGACTCGGTGGTGGACCTGGTGGCTCACGACCGGGCCGGCGAGCGGATCCTGGAGGGGCTGCTCGTCGATGCCGAGAAGCGGCTGCACGACGAGGGCATCGCCGGCGAGATCTACCTGTTCAAGAACAACACCGACTCGGCCGGCAACTCGTACGGCTGCCACGAGAACTATCTGGTCTCCCGGCACGGCGAGTTCGGCCGGCTGGCCGACGTGCTGATCCCGTTCCTGGTCACCCGGCAGCTGATCTGCGGCGCCGGCAAGGTGCTGCAGACCCCGCGGGGCGCGGTCTACTGCCTGTCCCAGCGGGCCGAGCACATCTGGGAGGGCGTCTCCTCCGCGACCACCCGCAGCCGTCCGATCATCAACACCCGAGACGAGCCGCACGCCGACGCCGAGCGCTACCGCCGGCTGCACGTGATCGTCGGCGACTCCAACATGAACGAGGTCACCACGCTGCTCAAGGTCGGCACCGCCGACCTCGTGCTGCGGATGATCGAGGCCGGCGTGGTGATGCGCGACCTGTCGCTGGAGAACCCGATCCGGGCGATCCGCGAGGTGTCCCACGACATCACCGGCCGCCGCAAGGTGCGGCTCGCCTCCGGCAAGGAGGTCAGCGCGCTGGAGATCCAGCAGGAATACCTCGCCAAGGCGACCGAGTTCGTCGAGCGGCGGGGTGGCGACCAGACCGCGAAGCGGGTGGTCGAGCTCTGGGGCCGGGTGCTGCGTGCGGTGGAGACCGGCGACCTGGAGCCGGTGGCCCGGGAGATCGACTGGGTGACCAAGCTGCGGCTGATCGAGCGGTACCAGCGCAAGCACGACCTGCCGCTGTCGCACCCACGGGTGGCGCAGATGGACCTCGCCTACCACGACCTGCGCCGCGGTCGCGGCCTGTACGGGCTGCTGGAGCGCCGCGGCGAGGTGGACCGCATCGCCACCGACCCGGAGATCTTCGAGGCGAAGGAGACCCCGCCGCAGACCACCCGGGCCCGGCTGCGCGGCGAGTTCATCCGGCACGCCCAGGAGAAGCGGCGCGACTTCACCGTCGACTGGGTGCACCTCAAGCTCAACGACCAGGCGCAGCGCACCGTGCTGTGCAAGGACCCGTTCCGGGCGTACGACGAGCGGGTCGAGCGGCTGATCGCCAGCATGTGACCGGCGCTGCCGGCCGGTGTGCCACACCGCCGGCAGCGCACCGGTACGCTGGCGGCGCCATGACTGATTCCGAACCCCCCGACCGCTCCGGCGGCGGCTCCGAGCGGCTGAACTGGGTCGAGCGTCGCCGGGAGAAGATCCGTGCCGAGGTCGAGCGGAACCGCCGCGGCGAGTACGCCGTGCCGACCTGGGTGCTGGCGGCGGCGCTGGTGCTGATCGTCGGTGCCTGGCTGGCCCTGATCTTCCTGGTCTGACAGCGCCACGTCGGCCCGCCGTCCTCCGACCGGCGGCGGGGTGCCCGTCGGACGGACGATTCCGGTCAGGCGGTGAGCGCGGCGGCGTGCCGGCCGGCCGCGGCGGCAGCCAGGAAATAGGCGTGGTCGGCGTCGAGGCCCCGGCCCATGGTGGACAGGGCCACCGGAGTGGCCCGCAGCGCCGCGTCCAGTCCGTCGACCGGCACCCGGACGATCCGGTGCCGCTCGGCCAACGGGGCCAGCGCCGCGTCGACCGCATCGGCGAGGCCGGGCGCGAGGCCGTCGGGCACCACCAGGTCCGCGGCGGCGAGCGCGACCCGCCCGTACGCGGTCAGGCTGTGGTGCGACACCCCCGCGGTGGCGGGGGCGGGGATCGGCGTCGGAGATGCGCAGCGATCCGACCGGCCGGCCGCCGAGGGTGGCGATGGCGTTGACCGCCTCGCCGACCGCGACGCCGGAGAACCCCCACCGGGTGCCGGTGCCGAGGTTGCCCGGGCCCTGGGCGACGATGGCGATGTCGGCGCGGAGCACGTGACGGGCGGCCAGCAGGCCGGTGTGCAGGGTGGCGGCCTCCAGGTCGCCGCCGAACGCCTGCCCGACGCTGACCGTGCCGACCAGCTCGTCGCGCAGCCCGGCCAGGGTGCGGGAGAACCAGGCCGGCAGCGCGCCGCCGTCGGTGAGCAGGTACGCCACCCGGGCGTCCGGGGCGTCGGCGCGGATCCCGGCCAGGATCGCCGGGAGGGCGGAGTGCAGGTCGGCGGTGACCACCGGCATCCCGTCGATCCCGTCGGCCGCCGCGAGCACCTCCCGGTGCGGGGAGGCCTCCTCGTCCACGCCGAGCAGGATCGGCTGCAGCGGGGTGTAGCGGGCCTTGACCAGGTGGCCGGCGTCCCGGGTGTCACCGGCCCGTGGCGGGTCCGCCGGCAGCCGGTCGGCAGCGCCACCACCAGCGCGTAGCCACCGGTGCCGAGCCCCATCAGCAGCGCGCCGGCGTTGAGCAGCACCCGGTCGCCGGACTCGGGCTCGCCGACCAGCTCGGGGTAGGCGAGGGCGCGCATCGTGGTGCCGTCGGGCAGGTCCACGTCGAGTTCCGCCGCGCCGGCCCACCGTCGCCGCACCGCCGTGACCGTTCCCGACCGCCATCGCACCATGCCCGGCACGCTAGCGGCGTCGGCGCGGCTCGTCCCGCTCGGGTCCACCGGACCGCCTCAGGGCCGGTCGATCGTGGCCGACCCGAGGTCCGAGGCCGTCGGTTGGATGGTCGACCCGGGTTGCCCCTGCACGGCCTGGCTCAGGGCTGTCCGTCGCCGGAACCCTGGCGGTCGGCCGGACCGCCGCCGGCCTCGTGGTCAGCGGCGGAGGCCTGGGTGTGCCGGGCCCGGTGAGCGCCGGAGCCGGGCCGGGACCGGGTCGGGTCGAGGAAGACGTAGCCGATCTCCGGGTAGCGCTCGGTCAGCCGCCGCTCCGCCTCGTCCGAGGCGGTCTCGATGTCGGCGCCGGTGGCGTCGTCGCGGAAGTCGACCTTCGCGGCGACCAGAATGTCGTCCGGGCCGAGCAGCATGGTCATCAGCGTGTCGATCCGTTCGACGGTGGGCAGCGCGGCCAGCTCGCGCTCGATCTCGCGGTGCAGCCGCTCGGGCACCGCGCGGCCGACCAGCAGCGAGATGTTGCTCCTCGCCAGGATCCCGGCGACCACCAGCAGCAGCAGGCCGATCGCGATCGAGGCGATGCCGTCGTACAGCTCGTCGCCGGTGAGCTGGGACAGGCCCACACCGAGCCCGGCCAGCAACAGCCCGATCAGGGCGGCGGTGTCCTCCAGGAAGACCGCCTTGACGGCGGTGTCGGCGGTCAGCCGCAGGAACCGCCGCGGCGTGGTCCGCCACCGGCGGGACTCGCCGCGCACCTGGCGGACCGCCCGGGCCAGCGAGACCGACTCGATCGCGAAGGAGACGGCCAGCACGATGTACGACGTCAGGTAATTGCCGGTGTGCTTGTAGACCAGGATGGTGGTGACGCCGTGGGTGATGGCGAAGCCGGCGCCGGCGACGAAGGTGAAGAGCGCGGCGAGGAAGGCCCAGACGTAGCTCTCCTTGCCGTAGCCGAACGGGTGGCGGATGTCGGCGGGCCGGGCCCCGCGGCGCAGCGCCAGATAGAGCAGCACCTCGGTGGTGGTGTCGGCGACCGAGTGCGCCGCCTCGGAGAGCATCGCCGCGGAACCGGAGATCAGACCGGCGACCAGCTTCGCGATCGCGATGGCGAGGTTCGCCGCGCCGGCGACCACCACGGTGCCGACGCTTTCGCTCTTGGCTTCCGCCTCCGACATGGGGTCACCCTATGGCCGCCGCGTCGGTGCCGCCGGCAGAGGCGTCCGGTGCCACCGGCGAGGTGTCGGGCGGTCCGGTGGGGGAGTGCGCCGCGCGCCGCGCCCGCGCTGGTGCACGGGTACGACGTGTGGGCTGCTAGCGTTTGCTCGTGTCGCGGACCCGCACCGAACGCCTGGTCAACCTGGTGATCTGCCTGCTGTCCACGCGACGGTTCCTGACCGCCGCGCAGATCGCCGCGACCGTGCCCGGTTACGAGCACGATCCGGACGACGCGCGCGACCACGAGGCGTTCCAGCGCAAGTTCGAGCGGGACAAGGCCGAGCTGCGCGAGCTGGGCGTGCCGCTGGAGACCGGGACGGCCAGTGTCTTCGACGCCGAGCCCGGCTACCGGATCGCCCACCGCGAGTACGCGCTGCCCGACATCCCGCTCGAACCGGACGAGGCCGCGGCCGTGGGCATCGCCGCGCGGCTCTGGCAGCACGCCGGCCTGGCCGCCGCCGCCTCCTCCGGGCTGGCCAAGCTGCGCGCCGCCGGTGTCGACGTGGACCCGCAGGCCACCCTCGGCCTGGAGCCGATGGTCACGGTCGATCCGACGTTCGCGCCGTTCACCGCCGCCGCGCGGGACCGGCGCGAGGTCACCTTCGACTACCGGGTGCCCGACCGGGACGCCCCGACGAAGCGCCGGCTCCACCCCTGGGGTGTGGTCTGCTGGCGGGGCCGCTGGTACGTCGTCGGGCACGACCTGGACCGGGCGGCCACCCGCTGCTTCCGGCTCTCCCGGGTGGTCGGCTCGGTCCGGACGACCGGCGCTCCCGGCGCCTACGAGCCGCCCGCGGGGGTGGACCTGATCAGCCACGTGGCCCGCTGGTCCGGGCCGGTGGAGCGGACCGGGCGGGCCACCGTGCTGGTCGCCCCGGGCCGGGCCGCCGGGCTGCGCCGTTGGGCGGTGCAGACGGTCGCCGGGCCGAACGGCGACTCGCTGGTCCTGCCGTACGCGGATCCGTGCTCCCTCGCCGGGCAGTTGGTCGGCTACGGGCCCGACGTCCGGGTGCTGGCGCCGCCGGAGGTGCGTGACGCGGTCATCCAGCGGCTGAAGGAGATCGCCGCCCGGCACGACGAGCTGGCCGTCACCGGCGGTGCCCGGTGACTCGGCCCGCCCCGCGCAGCGGCTCCCGCGCCTCCGCCGACCGGCTCGCCCGGCTGCTCAACCTGGTGCCCTACCTGCTCGCCCGGCCGGGGATCGAGCTCGCCGAGGCGGCCGGCGACCTGGGGGTGACCGAGCGACAGCTGCGCGAGGACCTGGAGCTGCTCTGGGTCTGCGGGCTGCCCGGTTACGGGCCCGGTGACCTGATCGACATGGCCTTCGACGGCGACCGGGTGACCATCACCTACGACGCCGGCATCGACCGCCCGCTGCGGCTCACCCCGGACGAGGCCCTGGCGCTGGTGGTGGCGCTGCGGATGCTCGCCGAGACCCCGGGTGTGGCCAACCGGGAGGCCGTGGAGCGGGCCCTCGCCAAGATCGAGAACGCCGCCGGCGACCTGGTCGGCGCGCCGGTCGCCGTCCGGCTGCCCGCCGACAACGAACGGGTGGAGGCGCTGCGCGCCGCGGTGGAGCGCGGCCGGGCGCTGCGCATCACCTACTACACCGCCGCCCGGGACGAGAGCACCGAGCGGACGATCGACCCGCTGCGGATGCTGATGGTCGGCGGCCGGTCGTACGTCGAGGCGTGGTGCCGCCGCGCCGAGGCGGTGCGGCTGTTCCGGGCCGACCGGATCGACGCCGTCACCGAGCTGGACGAGCCCGCCGCCGCGCCGCCGCAGGCCCGCCCCTACGACCTGACCGAGGGCGTGTTCCGTCCGTCGCCGGACCTGCCGCTGATCACCCTGCGGATCGGGCGGGGCGAGCGGTGGATCACCGAGTACTACCCGTGCGAGCGGGTGGAGGACGGCGACGGCGACCAGTGGCTGGTGTCACTGCGGGTCACCGACCTGGGCTGGGCCCGCCGTTTCGTGCTCGGGCTGGGACCGGACGTCATGGTGGTCGCGCCGCTCGAGCTGGCCGAGCAGGTACGCGCGCAGGTGACCGCGGCCCTCGACGCGTACGCCACCCCGGTCGGGTCGGACGCGCCGTCGGCCGACCCGGCGGTCGCCGGTGTCAGCCAGTAGGCTGACCGCCGTGGTGAAGTGGATCGTGCTCGCGGTGCTGCTGTTCGCGCTCGTCGTGCTGGGCCCTGGCGGCCCGGCCGGTGCTCGTCCGGCTGCCGCGGCTGCGCCGGGCCGCGCTCGCGCTCCCAGCGGCGGCAGGCCGACGCGGAGGCGCTGCGCGGCAGGCCGAGGTGCTCCAGGAGCGTGCCGAGGTGCTGCAGCGGCAGGTGGAGACCACCCAGCAGCGGCTCGCCGTGATCAACGCCAAGCGCGGCAGGTGATCGACCGGGGTCGGCCCGCCGCGCGCCAGCTGCGCGATCGGGCGGTTTCCACGCAGGATTGATCTCCCGACGGTGGTTGACGGGACGCTCGGGGTTGGTCAAGACTTCACCGGCCAGGGCGCACCATCGGGGCCCGGCGGGTGGCGAGAGCTCACATCACACGTACGATGGGCTCCGAACGCCCCTCAAGACGACACAGAGCGACTGGAGCTTCCCATGGGTGCCCTCAAGCCGTGGCACATCGCCATCCTCGTGGTCGTGCTGATCCTGCTGTTCGGCGCGAAGCGGCTCCCCGACGCGGCCCGCTCGCTGGGCCGTTCGATGCGGATCATCAAGGCCGAGACGAAGAGCCTGCACGACGACGACGAGCGCGACCTCGCCGAGAAGGCCGACGCGCAGGCCGGCTACCAGCCGCTGCCGCCGTACGCGGGTCAGCAGCCGCAGCAGCAGTACCCGCCGCAGCAGGCTCCGCAGCAGCCGGTCGCGCCTCCGGTCGTCGACCCGGTGCAGCGCGTCCGCGACAACTGACCGAAGGGCCCGACCACCGTGGCCATCGCTCTCCGCAAGCGCGGTCCGAGCACCTTCGAACGGGCCGCCGACGGCTCGATGACGCTCATGGAGCACATCCGTGAGCTGCGCAACCGGCTCTTCCGCGCCTCGCTGGCGATCATGGTCGGCTTCGGGCTCGGCCTCTGGCTGGCCGGGCCGGTGCTGCACCTGCTGCAGCAGCCGTACTGCGACCTGCCGAAGGCGAGACTGGCGGACGGGACGTGCAACTTCGTCCAGCTCGGCCCCGCCGACCTGTTCCTGCTCCAGCTGAAGGTCAGCCTCTGGGTCGGTCTGATCGTCGCCGCGCCGGTCTGGCTCTACCAGCTGTGGGCGTTCATCGCGCCCGGCCTGCACCGGCACGAGCGCCGGTACGCGTACGTCTTCGCCGCCCTTGCGGCGCCACTGTTCGCCGGCGGCGCGGTGCTGGCCTACTTCGTCACCTCGAAGGGGCTGGAGTTCCTGCTCAACGTCTCGGGCGGCGGGGACATCACCACCACGCTGGACATCACCCGCTACATCTCGTTCATCACCAACCTGATCCTGCTGTTCGGGGTGGCGTTCGAGTTCCCCCTGCTGGTGCTGATGCTCAACTTCGTCGGGTTGGCGAGCGCGAAGCGGCTGCTCAGCTGGTGGCGGGTGGCGATCTTCGTGTTCTTCGCCTTCTCCGCGGTGGTCACGCCGACGCCGGACCCGTTCGGCATGACCGCGCTGGCCATCTGCCTCTCCGCGCTCTACTTCGGCGCGGTCGGGGTGGCCTTCATCAACGACAAACGACGTGGGCGCAACCGCGAGGTCTACGCCGACCTCGGCGACGACGAGGTGTCGCCGCTGGAGTTCGACAAGGAGCCGGTCGAGGCGGGGCAGCGGGTCGACACGATCGCCCCGATCGCGACGCCGGACCCGGTCGCCCCGCCGGCGCCGATCGACCGCCGCTACGACGACATGACCTGACCGGTCGCGCCGTCGGGGGTCGCTTCCCGGCCAGACCGACATCACGACGCACGCCGTCCCCGGTCGGGGCGGCGTGCGTCGTGCTTCCGCGCCCGTCGAACCCGCTGGCGCGGAACTGCCGCTGGGCGGTAATTGCGCGATCTGTCCGGGGGCGACGCCGCCGACGATAGGCTGGGACAGCGCCGGACCCGGGCCGGTGAGTCTCGGGCCCTGATATCGCAGCCGCACCCGCTCCAGACGGCGCCGGTGGCGCCGCAGCCCGGCGGCCCGGATGTCGCCTCGTGGCCGGCCTCATGGCAGGAGGTGGTGCGGTGTCGGAGGCGACCAGCCGCTTCTTCGACGAGATCGCCCGGCACGGACATGAACGCCTGTCGAAGAAGACGACCGGCACCATCCGCTTTGACCTGGAACACGACCAGGGAGTCGATCACTGGTACGTCACGATCACCAACGGCCAGGTGACGGTGTCGAGGGAGAATCGGGACGCGGACACCGTGATCCGCACCGACATCGCCTTCTTCGAGCGGATGGCGCACGGCTTCGCCAAGCCGCTGCCCGCGTGGTTGCGGAACGACATCACCGCCAACGGCCAATTCGGGTACGTCGTCCTGCTGGAACGGCTCTTCGCCGACCCGCCCGGCTCGCGCCACCCGCGGACCCTGGCCGACGATCGGCGGGGACGGAGATGACGCCGAACCTGGTCAGGATCCTGGACGGCAACACCTTCGTGCTGAGCGGGGACAACGGTGACATCGAGGCGACGACCGCCAACCCGAGCGGGTTCTTCGAGTTCGACACCCGGTTTCTGTCGCTGTGGCGGCTGAGCGTGAACGGCGAACCGCTGCACTCGCTCGCCATCGACGAATCGCAGTACTTCCGGCTGCGGTTCTTCCTGGTGCCCGGCAACCCGACGCACTACCTGGACGCCAAGGCGTCGGTCATCCGGGAACGGATGATCTCCGGCAGCAGCTTCGAGGAGCGGTTGACCGTCCTCAACCATGACCGGGAACCCGTCGAGTTCACCGTACGGCTGGATGCGGACAGCGACTTCACCCCGGTCATCGTGGCCGCGGAGGCCCGGGAGCCGGTCGGTCGGATCTACAAGCGGGTCGAGGACCGCTGCCTGCGTCTCGGCTACCAGCGCGAGAAGTTCCAGCGGGAGACGACCATCTCCACGGTCGACCCGGCGCAGGTGGACGAGCATGGGCTGACCTACGTCGTCCGCGTCGCCCCGCACGGCAGGTGGACCACCATCCTGCACGTCAAGGGGCTCGTCCTGCGTCCGGACGGCCAGGACGTCCGCGAGCACCTGTATCGCCGCCGCAGGCGGTCCGGCTCGCAGCTCCAGTCCGACCTGGATCGGTGGATCGACAAGGCGCCCCGGTTGACCTGTGACTGGCCGGCCCTGACGACCACGTTCCAGCGGAGCCTCGTCGACCTGGCGGCGCTGCGGTACTCACCGCTGACGCTCCCCGACGAGGCGATGCCGGCCGCGGGCCTGCCGTGGGCGGCCACCATCACCGGACGCGACAGCATCCTCACCAGCTTCCAGGCGCTGCCCGTCGCGCCGGAACTCGCCGTCGCGACGCTGCGGATGCTCGGCATCGACCAGGGCGCCGTGCTGGACGACTTCCGGGACGAGGAGCCGGGAAAGATCCTCCGAGAGTTCCGCTACGGCGAGTTGGTGGCGTTCGAGGAACGGCCGTACTCGCCGTACTACGGCAGCGCGGACGTGACCCCGCTCTACGTGATCCTGCTCGACGAGTACGAGCGGTGGACCGGGGACGTCGCGCTGGTCCGGGAGTTCGAGGACGAGGCACGCGCCGCCCTGCACTGGATCGACGAGTACGGCGACATCATGGGTGACGGCTACGTCTGGTACCAGCGCCGCAACGAGACCAGCGGCCTGGAGAACCAGTGCTGGAAGGACTCCGCGAATTCGATCTCGTTCCGGGACGGCCGCCTGCCCAGCCTGCCCCGGGCCACCTGCGAGTTGCAGGGCTACGCCTACGACGCCAAGGTCCGCGGGGCCCGGCTGGCCCGGGAGTTCTGGAACGACCCGGCGTACGCGGACCGGCTGGAGCGGGAGGCGGCCGACCTCAAGGAGCGGTTCAACCGTGACTTCTGGGTCTCCGACGGCGAGTACTACGCGCTCGCGCTCGACGCCGACGGCCGGCAGGTCGACGCGCTCTCCTCCAACATCGGGCACCTGCTGTGGAGCGGCATCGTCGACGAGTCCCGGGCCGCGAAGGTCGCCGAGCACCTCCTCGGCCCGCGGTTGTTCTCGGGTTGGGGCGTGCGGACCCTGGCGACGGGACAGGCCCGGTACAACCCGCTCGGCTACCACGTGGGCACCGTCTGGCCCTTCGACAACTCGTTCATCGCCTGCGGGCTGCGTCGCTACGGCTTCGCCGAGCAGGCTGGTGCCATCGCGGAGGGCATCATCGCTGCCGCCCAGCACTTCCAGGGGCGGCTGCCGGAGGCCTTCGCCGGCTTCGACCGGGAGCGGACCAGGTATCCCGTGCAGTATCCGACCGCGAACAGCCCACACGCCCTGTCCACCGGTGCGCCGTTGCTGCTGCTGCGGTCGCTGCTGGGCATGGAGCCGCTGGGGGATCACCTGGTGGTGTCGGCGGCGTTGCCGGCGAGGTTCGGCAGGATCGAGCTGCTCGACATCCCCGGGCGGTGGGGTCGGATTGATGTCATCGGCACCGCGCATCCCCAGACGTCGGTGGCCGCCTCCTGACCGTCGCCGGTCCGCCCGCCCGCGGCCGACCCGTGGTGAGACGGGACACGGCGGCCGGGCCGGCAGGCCGGAGGACTGCCCGCCACGGTCTAGCCTCTGTCCGGGCGGCCGGTCCGACGCCGCCCCCCGGCTCGCGCCGCCGGACCCGCACCGTGGCCCGTGACGCCCTCGGGCCCGATCCCTCGAATCCGCGAAGGACTGCCACATGCGTGCCACCGTGATCCACGGACCCAACGACATCCGCATCGAGGACGTGCCGGACGCCGTCGTGCGCAAGCCCACCGACGCCGTCGTACGCGTCGTGCTCGCCTGCATCTGCGGCAGCGACCTGTGGGCGTACCGCGGCGTCGCCAGCCGGCAGGCCGGGCAGCGCATCGGCCACGAGTTCCTCGGCGTGGTCGAGGAGACCGGCGCCGAGGTGACCTCGGTGCGCCCGGGCGATCTGGTGGTGGCCCCGTTCGTCTGGTCCGACGGCGTCTGTGACTTCTGCCGGGAGGGCCTGCAGACCTCCTGCCCGCACGGCGGCTTCTGGGGCGAGCCCGGCGCCGACGGTGGCCAGGGCGAGGCGGTCCGGGTGCCGTTCGCCGACGGCACCCTGGTCCGGCTGCCGCCAGAGGCGGCCGGGGACGACCGGCTGCTGACCGCGATGCTGGCGCTCTCCGACGTGATGTCCACCGGCCACCACGCCGCGCTCGCCGCCCGGGCCGACGAGATCGCCCGGACCATCGCGCTCGAACTCGGCACCCCGCTCAAGGTCGCCGCCCGGGTGCAGACCGGGCTGCCGCTGACCGTGCTGCGCGGCTACGTCGAGCTCGCCGCCCGTCCGCCGGCCGAGCAGACCATCGGCAACTCCCTGGTGGTACGCGAACCGGTCGGCGTGGTCGGCGCGATCACCCCGTGGAACTACCCGCTGCACCAGGTCATCGCGAAGCTGGCGCCCGCCCTCGCCGCCGGCTGCACCGTCGTGCTCAAGCCGAGCGAGCTGACCCCGCTGGTGGCGTACCTGCTCTTCGACGCGGTCGACGAGGCCGGGCTGCCGCCGGGCGTGCTCAACCTGGTGCCCGGCACCGGACCGGTGGTCGGCGAGGCCATCGCCGCCCACCCCGACATCGACCTGGTCTCCTTCACCGGCTCCACGGCCACCGGCCGCCGGATCGCGCACCTCGCCGCTGACCGGATCGCCCGGGTCGCCCTGGAGCTCGGCGGCAAGTCCGCCAACCTGGTCCTCGCCGACGCCGACCTGCGACCGCGGTCAAGGTCGGGGTGGGCAACGCCTTCCTCAACTCGGGCCAGACCTGCACCGCCTGGACCCGGATGCTGGTGCACCGCGACCGGTACGACGAGGCGCTCGACCTGGTCTCCTTCACCGGCTCCACGCCACGGCCGCCGGATCGCGCACTCGCCGCTGACCGGATCGCCCGGGTCGCCCTGGAGCTCGGCGGCAAGTCCGCCAACCTGGTCCTCGCCGACGCCGACCTGCCGACCGCGGTCAAGGTCGGGGTGGGCAACGCCTTCCTCAACTCGGGCCAGACCTGCACCGCCTGGACCCGGATGCTGGTGCACCGCGACCGGTACGACG
>JAEVHO010000021.1 GCA_016802835.1 Micromonospora sp. ATA32
GGTCCGGTCGCCGGTCTGCTGCTCGGGCTCGCCGCGGTGGTCTCCGGTGGGCCGCTGGCCGGTGGTCGACTCGCCGAGATCGGTCCGGTCGGCTGGCAGGTGGGCGCGGTGGCCACCGCGGTCGTCGCGGTCGGCGCGCTGCTCGGCGCCGCCGCCGGCAAGGTCCTCGCCCGGCCGACCACCCGGACCTGAACTCCTGGTACGGCGAAAGGGGCGCCCCGGACCACGCCGGGACGCCCCCATCACCTCACGGCCCGGCTCAGGCGCCGGGAACATTCATGTTGAGCGCCACAATCGCGATGATCTGGGCGATTCCCAGCACGATGCCGACCGCCCCGCAGATCAGGCCGGTGGTGACCTGGCTGCCGTTGGTCGCCACTCCCTGGCTGACCTTCTGCTTGCCGAGGTAGCCGGTGACCACCGCGGCGATGCCCAGCGGGATGCCCAGGTAGCAGCAGGCCAGCGGGATCGACGCGATGCCGAGGATCATCGACACCAGGCCGAGCGTGTTCTGCTGCCCCTGCGGCATCGGGTAGCCCGCGCCGGGGTAGGTCGGTCCGGGGCCGTAGGGCTGCTGCTGCTGCGCGTACGGGTCCTGGTGCGGCTGGCCGTACGGCTGCCCCGAGGTGGGCTGCTGGCCGTATGGTGCCTGCGGCGGCTGGGCGTACGGGTCCTGCGGTTGGCCGTACGGCTGCTGGCCGTAGGGCGCCTGCGGCGGCTGAGTGTACGGGTCGTGGTGCTGCGGTGCGGTCGGGTCCTGTCCGGGCTGCTGGCCGTACGGGTCCTGACCGGGTTGTCCGGGCTGCATTCGACGAAGCTCCTTGGCTGGGGGATCTGTCAGTACGTGCTGCTGCTGTTGCCACTCATGATCGCCCCGGCACCACCCAGGATGCAGCACAGCAGGGAGACCGCCCACACGGCGATACCGATGATCAGGGCCAACTTGGACCACTTCTTCGACTCCGCGGCGGCGGCCTGCGCGCCCGCGTAGTCGCCCTGCTGGATCAGCGGGTTCACCTTCGAGGCGTTGATGATGGCGGGGATGGCCAGCGGCCAGAAGAAGAAGATCGCGACGATCGACATGGTCATGTTGTTGTTGATCGGCTGCGACTGCGGGGTCGGGTATCCAGGCTGCATGGGGGGTACTCCTCGTTCCGTCGACACGGTGTCCGTGTCGGATCACTGTCGGGGGTGCGGGCCGGGCATGCGCCGGACACCGAGCGACCGGCAGCGTATCGTGCCCGCGCCACCCCGGCGGTGACCGAATGTCGCGCTGCCCAGCGGATGGCGGTCCCAGCCTGCCCGATAGGGTTGCCGCGTGACCGAGCCCGCGTCCGCCGCCCGCATCGTCGTCCTCGTCTCCGGCTCCGGGAGCAACCTGCAGGCGCTGCTCGACGCCTCCGTCGACCCGGCGTACGGGGCCCGGGTGGTCGCCGTCGGCGCCGACCGGCACGGCATCACCGGGCTCGACCGGGCCGCCGCGGCCGGCGTACCGACCTTCGTGGACGTGCTGAAGGCGTACCCCTCGCGGGAGGACTGGGACCGGGCGCTCACCGCGCACGTCGCGGAGCACCGGCCCGACCTGGTCATCTCCGCCGGCTTCCTCAAGCTGGTCGGCCCGCAGTTCCTGGCCGCGTTCGGCGACCGCTACCTCAACACGCACAACACGCTGCTGCCGGCGTTCCCCGGCATCCACGGTCCCCGGGACGCCCTCGCCTACGGGGTGAAGGTCACCGGGGCCAGCCTCTTCTTCGTCGACGCCGGGACGGACACCGGCCCGATCGTCGCGCAGGTCCCCGTGCCGGTGCTCGACGACGACGACGAGGAGTCGCTCACCGAGCGCATCAAGGAAGCCGAGCGGCGCCAGCTCGTCGAGCAGGTCGGTCGCCTGGTCCGTGAAGGTTGGACGATCACCGGAAGAAAGGTCACGGTCCCGTGAGTTCCACTCAGGACGAGCGCCGCCCGATCAGGCGGGCACTGGTCAGCGTCTACGACAAGAGCGGTCTGGTCGAGCTGGCCCGGGCCCTGCACGCGGCCGGCGTGGAGATCGTCTCGACGGGCAGCACCGCGTCGACGATCTCCGGCGCGGGCGTGCCGGTGACCGCGGTGGAGCAGGTGACCGGCTTCCCGGAGATCCTCGACGGCCGGGTGAAGACCCTGCACCCGAAGCTCCACGGCGGTCTCCTCGCCGACCTGCGCAAGGAATCCCACGCCGCCCAGCTCGACGAGCACGGCATCGCCGGGATCGACCTGCTGGTCTCCAACCTCTACCCGTTCCAGGCCACGGTCGCCTCCGGCGCGAGCCAGGACGAGTGCGTCGAGCAGATCGACATCGGCGGGCCGGCGATGGTCCGGGCCGCGGCGAAGAACCACGCCTCGGTGGCGGTGGTGACCGAGGTGGCCGCGTACCCGGCCCTGCTGGCCGCGCTCAGCGAGGGGGGTTTCACCCTGGCCCAGCGCCGGGTGCTGGCGGTCCGCGCCTTCGCCGCCATCGCCGAGTACGACGTGGCGGTGGCCGAGTGGTGTGCCCGGGAGCTGGCGCCGGACGGCGACGGGTGGCCGGAGTTCGCCGGGTTGAGTCTGCGCCGCCAGGCGGTGCTGCGCTACGGCGAGAACCCGCACCAGCCGGCCGCCCTCTACGCCGACCCGTCCAGCCCGGCGGGCCTGGCCCAGGCGGAGCAGCTGCACGGCAAGGAGATGTCCTACAACAACTACGTCGACGCGGACGCGGCCTGGCGGGCGGCGAACGACTTCGCCGGGCAGCCGGCGGTGGCGATCATCAAGCACGCCAACCCGTGTGGCATCGCGATCGGCGTGGACGTCGCCGAGGCGCACCGCAAGGCGCACGCCTGCGACCCGGTGTCGGCGTACGGCGGGGTCATCGCGGTGAACCGCCCGGTGAGCGTGGAGCTGGCCCGGCAGGTCTCGGAGATCTTCACCGAGGTGCTGGTGGCGCCGGAGTTCGAGCCCGGAGCCGTGGAGATCCTGCAGGGCAAGAAGAACATCCGGCTGCTGCACGCCCCGGCCTTCGACCCGCTGCCGGCGGAGTGGCGGCAGGTCACCGGTGGTGTGCTGGTGCAGATGCGCGACAAGATCGACGCCGAGGGCGACGACCCGGCCAACTGGCGGCTGGCCACCGGCGAGGCGGCCGACGAGGCCACCCTGCGTGACCTGGCCTTCGCCTGGCGGGCGGTCCGCGCGGTGAAGAGCAACGCGATTTTGCTGGCGAAGGACGGGGCGACCGTCGGGGTCGGCATGGGCCAGGTGAACCGGGTCGACTCGGCGCGGCTGGCGGTCAGCCGGGCGGGCGCCGACCGGGCCAGCGCCTCGGTCTGCGCCTCGGACGCGTTCTTCCCGTTCGCCGACGGTCCGCAGATCCTCATCGACGCGGGCGTCCGGGCGATCGTCCAGCCCGGCGGCTCGATCCGCGACGAGGAGGTCATCGCCGCCGCGAAGGAGGCCGGCGTCACCATGTACCTCACCGGCACCCGCCACTTCTTCCACTAACCCGACCCCCGCCACGGATGGGTTCAGCCGGCGCGGAGGGTCAGGTCGCCCGCGCCGGGAGACCGGACGGGCCTGCTCCGCACAATGGACGATCGAGGGCGGTCGTCGTCTGTCCGGCCGCCGCAGCGTCGTTGAACAGCCGAAAGTACGACGGCCGGGCCGTTGCCCGGAGCAATCGTTGTTGCTAGCGTGAGCCCGCCAGCAGGCTACCCACCCTCCCCTCCGCTCGCCCTCCGTCTCCCGGGCCGCCGCACGACCGGCCCGGCGCCAGGGAACGGCAGCCCTCGATCCGGCAGGTCCGTGATGCGCGTGCTCGACCGGTTGATGACGCTCGTCGTCACGGCGGCGCTCGCCCTGACGTGCCTCGGCGCGCCCGCCTGGCACGAGATCCGGTCGGTCCCGACGCTGATCGCGGCGGCCCACGGGGTTCCGGTCACCCGTACGCCCGTCGAGACGAGTCCGTTGGCCGGGAGGGTCGCCGACCGGCCGGCTGGCACCCGTGCAGACCCGCCTGGTGCGTACGGCCTCCTGCCAACCCCGAGCGGTGACCACACGGCCGGCTCCGCCACCGCCGACGCCCCCGACCACCCGGTGCTCGGCCCGCCCACCCGGGCGATCGGCGCCCTGGTGGTCCGGATGGCCCCACCCCGCTACCGGCCGCCGACACCCGCGATGCCGGCCGGCGAGTCGGTGGCGTCCCGGGCGCCACCGACCCACCCTGCCTGACCGGGCCCACCGGAGACCGGGCGACGTCCGTCCCCGCCCGGATCGAACGGCTGTAACGCCCCCTCGATGCCGGCGCTGAAGGTGGACGAGAGCCGAACTCCGCACAGTGGTCGACAGACCACGCGAGCGCCCTGGCTCATCACCCGCTCCCTACGGTTCCCTCTCCCCGGGCCACCCGCCCCGGGACCCTTGAATCCTGGAGGATTCACATGTCGAAGTTCCGCTGGCGCAAGCCGGCGACAATAGCGAGCGCGGTGCTGCTGACGGCCGCGCTCGGTGGCGTCGCGGCCACCAACCACGACGTCCTCGAGGCCCTCGGCCTCGCCCAGGAGCCCGGTGCCGGCCTGCCCATGCAGCCCCGGGAACGCGCCGAGATGCTCGCCGGCGAGGACCCGGCCGAGGCCGGCGAGGAGGCCTTCGAGGCCCGGACGATCGCCGAGCAGTTCGCCCAGGCCCGGTACGCCCCGGGCGTCGTCTCGCCGGGCGCCTACTCCGCCGCGTACAGCCAGCTCGGCTCGCTGGCCGCGACGAAGGGCAGCTGGCGCGAGGCGACCAAGCTGCGGTACGACGCGGACGACCCCCGCTACCGCGACTACGCCTCGAACTCCTCCGGCGGTGCCGGCGACGTGACGGGCCGGGTCACCGGCCTCGCCGCCGACAACGGCGGTTTCGTCTACGCGGCGGGCGCGGACGGCGGTGTCTGGCGCTCGTCGACCGGCGGCGGCAACTGGACCCCGATCGCTGACCAGCTGCCCAGCCTCTCCAGCGGTGACCTGGTGCTCGCCACCGACGGCTCGCTCTGGTACGCCACCGGTGAGGCCAACACCGGCGGCACCTCGTACGTCGGCGCCGGCGTGTACCGGCTCGGCAGCCCGCGGACCGGCCAGTTCACCTCGACCGACCGGGTCGGCGGCACCGAGCTGGAGAGCACGGTCATCAACAAGGTCCGGTTCTTCGGCGGCAAGGTCTGGGCCGCCACGAACCGGGGCCTCTTCTCGCACCCGATGGGCAGCTCCTCGGGCGCCTGGCACCTGGAGTTCACGCCGAACCCGAGCTACCTGCCGGGCGGGGCGAACGCCGGAACGGCCAACGCCGCGTACAAGAACATCGTCAACGACGTGGCCGCCGACCCGCGTAACGCCAAGCACGTCGTGGTGGCATCCGCGTGGCGCTCCGGCGACACGTACAACGGCTTCTACGAGACCGCCGACTACACCGCCGGCGGCTGGCAGAAGGTCAACCCGACCGGCGCGATGCCGGCGGACGACATCGGCTACGTGACGTTCGCCTTCTCCGCCGACGGCGGCAAGCTGTACGCGATCAACCAGTCGCCGAAGCTGCTGAACAAGCCGGCCGGCAACGTCAACAGCTACCTGGACGGCATCTACGTCTCCAACACCGGCTCGCCAGCCGGGCCGTGGAACAAGATCGCCGACTCGTCGAAGCTGGGCAACTCCGGCTCTGCGCTGAAGCAGACGGTCATCGGCAAGGGCTACGGGCCGGGCATCCAGGCCTGGTACAACCAGTTCCTCACGGTCGACCCGGCCAACCCGAACCACATCTGGGCCGGGCTGGAGGAGGTCTACGAGAGCACCGACGGCGGTGCCAACTGGAAGACCATCGGTCCGTACTGGAACTTCTACTTCCCGTGCTGGAACATCAGCGACACCAAGAACACCTGCCCGGACTCGACCCACCCCGACCAGCACTCGGTCGCGGTGGGCAACGGCTTCGTCTACGTCGGCAACGACGGCGGCATCTACCGCCGCCCGATCAACGGTCAGACCAACCGGGACGGGCACGCCACCGACTGGAAGAGCCTGAACGACGGCTCGATGGACGCGCTCCAGTACTACTCGGTCGCGCTCGGCAAGGACCCGGCGAAGGCCGGCACGGTCGTCTCCGGCGGTCTCCAGGACAACGGCGCCTCGATCCTGCGCGCCGGCGACACCGTGATGGGCTCGCACTTCGGCGGTGACGGCGGCGACGCGCAGGCCGACCCGGCGAACGGCTGCCGGCAGGTCCAGGAGTACACCAACCTGGCGATGCGGGTGACCGAGAACTGCAACGCCAACACCGGCCCGGGCACGCTGGAGACCTCCACCTCCCGGGACATCCGGCCGTACACCAACGCGCCGGGCGACGAGCCCGCCCGGTTCATCGCGCCGTTCGCGCCGGACGACCACGACGCCAACGTCTGGGTCGCCGGCGGCCAGCACGTCTGGGTGAACACCAAGGGGTACTCGATCCAGAACGGCAAGGGCTGGACGAACGTCTTCGACCTCGGCGCCGGGCATACCGCGACCTCGGTGGCCGTCTCCGGCGGTACGGCGTACGTCGGCTGGTGCGGGCCGTGCAACAACGCCGGCTTCGCCCGGGGTGTCGCGGTCGGCAAGGTGAACGACCCGGCCAGCTGGCACCAGCTGACCCTGCCGGGCGACTTCCCGAACCGGTTCGTGCAGGGCGTCGGGGTCGACCCGGCGAACGCCGCGCACGTCTTCCTGGCGATCAACGGGTTCTCCCGGCGGTTCACCGAGGGACCGGGCGCCGGCTACGGGCACGTCTACGAGTCGACCGACTCGGGCGCGACCTGGAAGGACGTCTCGACCAACCTGCCGGACGTGCCGGCCAGCTCGATCAAGGAGCTGTCGAACGGCGGCCTGGTGCTCGCCACCGACCTGGCCACCTTCTACCGGGCGCCGGGCGCGACCGACTGGCAGCGGCTCGGCACCGGCCTGCCGCTGACGGTCGGCATGGACGTCGAGTACAACGCGGTCGACAACTCGGTCTACGTGGCGACCCACGGCCGGGGCATCTGGGCGTTCGACCTGGCCCAGCTCTGACCGGCGGCGCGGCCCGGGCCTGACCCGGACCGCCGGAGGAACGGCAGGAGGCCCCGCCCCCGACGAGGGGGGCGGGGCCTCCGTCGTGCGGGTCAGCCGACCGCCGGGCGTACCTCGGCGAAGTGGCAGGCCGAGGGGTGGGGGTCCGCGGCGCGGAGCACGGTGTGCGGCTCCTGGGTCGCGCAGATCTCCTGCGCCTTCCAGCAGCGGGTGCGGAACCGGCAGCCGGACGGGGGGTCCGCCGGGCTCGGCACGTCGCCGTTGAGCCGGATGATGGTCCGGTCCGCCCGGACCTCCGGGTCCGGCACCGGCACGGCCGAGAGCAGGGCCTGGGTGTACGGGTGGGTGGCCCGCTCGTAGATTTCGTCCTCGGTGCCGATCTCCACGATCTTGCCGAGGTACATCACGGCGACCCGGTCGGCGATGTGCCGGACCACCGACAGGTCGTGGGCGATGAAGATGTACGACAGCCCGAACTCGTTCTGGAGCTTCTCCAGCAGGTTGATCACCTGCGCCTGGATCGACACGTCCAGGGCCGAGACCGGCTCGTCGCAGACGATGACCTCCGGCCGCAGGGCGAGCGCCCGGGCGATGCCGATGCGCTGCCGCTGACCACCGGAGAACTGGTGCGGGTACCGGTTGATGTGCTCCGGGTTGAGCCCGACCACCTCGAGTAGTTCCTGCACCCGCTTGTTCCGGCTGCCCTTCGGCGCAGCGTCCGGGTGGATCTGGAACGGCTCGCCGATGATGTCGCCGACCGTCATCCGCGGGTTCAGCGAGGTGTACGGGTCCTGCATGACCATCTGCATGTTGCGGCGCAGCCGGCGCAGCTCGCCGCCGGAGGCCTTGAGCAGGTCCCTGCCCTCCAGGGTGACCCGGCCGGAGGTCGGCGTCTCCAGCCGCATCAGCAGCCGGGCCAGGGTGGACTTGCCGCAGCCGGACTCGCCGACCACGCCGAGCGTCTCGCCCCGGCGCAGCTCGAAGCTCACCCCGTCGACGGCCTTGACCGCGCCGGTCTGCCGCTTGAAGAGCACGCCCTGGCTGATCGGGAAGTGCTTGACCAGGTTGTCGACGGCCAGGATCGTCTCGCCGCGGACCTTGGCCGGGCTAGCGGGTGCTGCTGTCATCACGGACCTCCTGCGCGAAGTGGCACGCGCTGGTCCGGCCGTCGCCGAGGACCAGGTCGTGCGGCACCACGTCGATGCAGACCTGCTGCACGTACGGGCACCGAGGGTGGAAGGGGCAGCCGGAGGGGATTCGCATCAGGTTGGGTGGCAGCCCCTTGATCGTCGAGAGCTCCTGGCCGCGGACGTCCATCCGCGGGATCGATTCCAGCAGCCCCTTGGTGTACGGGTGCGCCGGCGCCTTGTACAGCGAGCGGACGTCGGCGTGCTCGATGATCCGGCCGGCGTACATGACCGCGATCCGGTCGGCGACGCCGGCCACCACGCCCAGGTCGTGAGTGATCAGGATCATCGCCATGTTGAGGTCGCGGCGCAGGTCGGCGAGGAGGTCCATGATCTGGGCCTGCACGGTGACGTCCAGCGCCGTGGTGGGCTCGTCGGCGATCAGCACCTTCGGGTCCATCGCCAGCGACATCGCGATCATGACGCGCTGCCGCATGCCGCCGGAGAACTGGTGCGGGTAGTCGCCGATCCGCCGGGCGGCGGCCGGGATCTTCACCAGGTCCATCAGCTCGATGGCCCGGCGCCGGGCGTCGCCCCGGGACATCCCCTCGCGCTGGCGCAGGGTCTCGCCGATCTGCCAGCCGACGGGGAAGGTCGGGTTCAGCGCGGAGAGGGCGTCCTGGAAGATCATCGCGATCTCCTTGCCCCGTACCTGCCGGCGCTGCTCCTCGGAGAGGGTGAGCAGGTCCCGGCCCTGGTAGAGGATCTGGCCGGAGCGGATGACCGCGGGCGGGGTGTCGAGGATGCCCATGATCGCCTGGGCGGTGACCGACTTGCCCGAGCCGGACTCGCCGAGCACGGCGAGGGTCTCGCCGGGGTCGAGGTGGTACGAGACCCCGTTGATCACCTTGGCCACGCCCTCGGAGGTGCGGAACTCGACGTGCAGGTCCCGTACGTCGAGCAGGTGGCCGCCCTCCGGGGTGGCGGAGGCCGGCGAGGGGAAAACAGCGGAGTGGGTCACTGTGCCTGCCTTTCGCTCTCGACTGCGGGGCTCGCTTCGCTCACTCCTCGCGCTCGCATGTGAAGTCACCGCAGCTTCGGGTCGAAGGCGTCACGGATCGCGTCGCCGAGCATGATGAAGGCCAGCACGGTCAGCGCGAGGAAGGCCGAGGGGACGACCAGCGGGGTCGCCGACTCCCGCATGTGCACCCGGCCGGCGTCGATGTCGATGCCCCAGGAGATGGTCGGCGACTTGAGGCCGATGCCGAGGAACGACAGGGTCGCCTCGGCGGCGATGAACGAGCCGAGCGCGATGGTCAGCACCACGATCGCCGGGGCCAGCGAGTTGGGCAGGATGTGTCGCCACATGATCCGGCTGTGGCCGGCGCCCAGCATTCGGGCGGCGGCGACGTAGTCCTGCTCCTTGGCGGTGATCACCGAGGAGCGGACCACCCGGGCGGCGGTGGTCCAGCCCAGGATCGCGAGCACCACGATCACCGCGGCCAGCCGGGTGTTCGGTCCGCCGGTGCTGACCCGCTTGAGCAGCACGATCGCGGCCAGCAGCAGCGGGATGCCGAGCACGATGTCGATCACCCGGGACAGCACGGCGTCGATCCACCGGCCGAAGTAGCCGGCCAGCATGCCGACCACCACGGCGATGATCCCGGTGAGCAGGGCCGAGAGCAGGCCGACCAGCAGCGACGCCCGTGCCCCGTAGACCGAGCGGGCGTAGATGTCGCAGCCCTGGAAGTCGTACCCGAAGATGGCCCCGCCGGACGGCCCGGCGTGCTGCCGGGAGAGCGCACAGTTGCGCGGGTCGTTGCTGGCGAACAATTCGGGGAAGGCCGCCATCGCGGCGACCAGCACGACCAGCGTCAGGCTGATCCAGAAGATCGGATTGCGGCGCAGGTCGCGCCAGGCGTCGCCGGCGAGGCTGCGCGGCTTCTGTGGGGTGCCCACCTGGCCCGGGATGCCCGGCTCACCCGACGGCCCCCGCCGGGCGGCCTGGTTCTCACTGGCCGCTACCGTCTCAAAATCGCTCATGCCCGCACCTCGTTACGCTCGCTGCGGGCACGAGCGCCCGCGCACGCTGCGTTCATGATTCGTTCGCTGCGCTCACTCATAGCGAATCCTTGGGTCGAGTACGGCGTACAGGACGTCCACCACGAGGTTGGACACCAGGTAGACCACGACCAGGACGCTGACGATGCCCACCACGAGCGGCCCGTCCTCGGTCTTGATGGCGCGGAACAGGTTGAAGCCGACGCCGGGGATGTTGAACACGCCCTCGGTGATGATCGCGCCGCTCATCAGGTTGCCCAGCTCGACGCCGAGGAACGTGATCACCGGGATCAGCGAGTTCCGCAGCACGTGCACGCTGATGATCCGGCGGCGCAGCAGGCCCTTCGACTTCGCGGTACGGACGTAGTCGGCGCGGAGGTTCTCGGCGACCGACGTCCGGGTCAGCCGCAGCGCGGTGGCCAGCGACAGTGAGCCGAGCACGATGCCGGGCAGCAGCAGGGCGTAGAACGTCGGATTGGATCCGGCGGTGGGCGGGAAGAGCTGGAGCTTGACGCCGAGGAAGTACTGCGCCAGCGGGGCCAGCACGATGGTCGGGATGCCCAGCACGAGCAGCGTCAGCAACAGCGTCGAGTTGTCGAAGATGCTCGCCCGGCGGATACCGGCGATCACGCCGGCGGTGACCCCGAACAGGATCGCCACGGCCAGCGCGATCAGCGCCAGCTTGACGGTGACCGGCCAGGCCTGCTGGAGGATCTGACCGATGGAGCGCCCGGTCAGCGACTCGCCCAGGTCGCCCTGGACCAGGTTCTTGACGTAGTCGAAGTAGCGGTAGAAGAAGCCGCCGACGCCGGTGGCATCCAGGTGGTACTTCTCGGTCAGGTATGCCCGCTGGGCCGCCGTCACCGGCCGCTCACCAGCGAGGGCCTGGATCGGGTCGCCCTGGCCGGCGAACATCAGCGCGTAGACGATCAGGGTGGTCCCGAAGAACGCCAGGACCATCTGTAGAAGGCGCCGCAGGATATAGCGGAACATACTTAGCAGTCTCTCTGGAAAAGGGCAAGAGGGGCGCGGTACGGCTGCGGACGTACCGCGAATTCCGGAACCGGCGCCACCCGGCTCGGTGGCGGGCGCCGGGGCCGGGGCCGGGCGAGGTGGCCCGGGCCGGCCTGCCGCGCGTCGTCCGGGCCACCCGGGTGTTCACCCGGGTGGCCCGAACCGCTGGTCAGCTCAGCTGACCGCTTCGATCTTGACCAGGTTGACCCGCTGGAACAGGTCCATCTCGACGTTCTTGACCTTGGTCGAAGAACCGTAGACGTTCTGGCCGAAGCGCAGCGGGATCACCGGCATGTCCTTCGCCAGGATGTCCTCGGCCTGCTGGTACTTCTTGATCGCCTCTTCCTGGGTCGGCGCGGCCGAACCCTCCTTGACCAGCTTGTCGAACTCCGGGTTGCTGTAGCCGTAGTAGTTCGACGAGCCGTTGGTGGAGTAAAGCGGGCCGAGGTAGTCCTCCATCGACGGGTAGTCCATCACCCAGCCCATCCGGAACAGACCGACCGGCTGCTTCTTCTCGACCTTGGTCAGCAGGTCGGCGAACTTCGGCTCGGCGGAGCCGACGCAGTCCACGCCCAGGTTGGCCTTGAGCTGGTTGCAGGTGGCGTCGACCCAGTCCTTGTGGCCACCATCGCCGTTGTACGAGATGGTGATCTTGGCGGGGCCGCCCGCGGCCTGGTAGAGCTTCTTGGCCTCGGTCGGGTTGAAGTTACCGGCCGCACCCGCGGTGTTGTCCCGGTAGCCCGGCAGCACCGGCGAGACGAACGAGCGGGCCGGCTGCTGCGAGCCCTTGAAGACCGACTTGGTGATCTCGTCCCGGTCGATCGCCATCGAGATGGCCTTACGCACGTCCGGGCTGCTGAAGTTCTTGTCGAAGGTCGGGAAGGCCAGGAACTGGAACGACGACATCGGGCTGGTCTTGTACCGGTCACCCAGATCGGCCGCCGCGGAGCTCATGTTCTCGGTCGCGATCGTGGGGATCACGTCGAGGTTGTCGCCGAGCACGTCCGCGTACGCCGCGCTCAGCTGCTGGTAGATCCGGAACTCCACGCCCTGAACCTTGGGCTTCTCAGTCGGGTAGGCGTCGTAGCGCTCGACCTCGATCTTGGCGTCGTGCTGCCAGGTGCCCTTCATCTTGAACGGGCCCTGACCGATCGGCGCCTGCTCGTAGGAGTCCTTGAGCACGCCCGGAGCGGAGAACGCCGCCTTCGGCAGCGGGTAGAACGCGGTGTAGCCGAGCATCGTCTTGAAGTCGATGTACGGCTGCGACAGCGTGACCGTGAAGGTCTGGTCGTCGACCTTCTTCAGGCCGGACATGGTCTTCGCCTTCGGTGCCGGCGCGGCCTTCGGGCCGTCGCCGTCCGGGTCGACCGACTGCAGGTCGTCGTAGCCGGCGATCTTCTCGAAGAAGTAGCTGGCGCCCTGTCCGTTCGGCGCGTACGCGCCGTAGTTCCAGGCGTTGATGTAGTCGTCGGACATGACCTTCTGGCCGTTGTGGAAGGTGAAGCCGTCCTTGAGCTTGATCGTCCACACCTTGTTGTCCGAGGACGCCACCGACTGGGCCGCCACCTCGTACGGCTTGTTCTGCGCGTCGTAGTCGACGAGCGGGCTGAACAGGCCGGCGAGGACCTGGGAGCCGGACGTCTCGGTGGTGTTGGTCGGGACCAGGTGCTGCGGCTCCCCGATCTGGATGCTCACCGCCGCGTTGGGGTTGCTCTTGCCGGATCCGCCGTTGCCGCCCGAGCCGCAGGCCGCGAGGCCCAGGGTCACCGCGAGCGGGAGCGCGGTCCAGGCAGCGAGCCTACGAACCTGCATTGATCTCCTCATCTCCTCACGCTGCGCGGTCGGGCCCGGCGCTGGGTGACGCTGCGCAACGAGTCGCAACGGTAAGTCGCCGACGGCGGATTCGGCAACGAGCGCGTTGCGACTGGGTAACGGTGTGCGCCTCCGGGCCTTGTCCACCGGCCGGGCGCCTGCTAGACAGCGACCGGGAAATGGCTGCTCAAGAGCGGTTCAGCCACTCGTTTGCGCGTCCCGGTGTCGGGTCGCGGCCCTGCCACGCGGTTGTCGACCGGCTGCCCGGGTCGTCCCGCTTGCCGGCCGACCGTCGGAATGCAACTGTGTCGCGATCCACATGCCATCACTCTGGGTGACGAAGAACACGTAACGGATGGTTACCGTCCCGGGGGCGTCGGGGTCGCCGGCGGCGTACCGGGGAGCCGGTCGCCTCGGGTCCGCAGAACGTCGGGTCCCGGTCGTGAGACGATCGGGACGTGACGGCGACGATCCTGGACGGCAAGGCGACCGCGGCGGAGATCAAGGACGAGCTGCGGGTACGGGTCAAGGCGCTCGCGGAGCGCGGCATCACCCCTGGACTGGGCACCGTGCTGGTCGGGGCGGACCCGGGTTCCCAGGCGTACGTCAACGGCAAACACCGGGACTGCGCCGAGGTGGGCATCGCCTCGATCCGTCGGGAGCTGCCGGCCGACGCCACCCAGGAGCAGGTCGACGGCGTGCTCGCCGAGCTCAACGCAGACCCGGCCTGTCACGGCTACATCGTCCAGCTGCCGCTGCCGGCCCACCTCGACACCCAGCGGGTGCTGGAGGAGATCGACCCGGACAAGGACGCCGACGGCCTGCACCCGGTCAACCTCGGCCGGCTGGTGCTCGGCTACGACGGCCCGCTGCCGTGCACCCCGCGCGGCATCGTCGAGCTGCTCCGCCGGCACGACGTGCCCTTGCGCGGCGCCAAGGTCGCGGTGGTCGGCCGGGGCAACACGGTCGGCCGTCCGCTCGGCCTGCTGCTCACCCGGCGCAGCGAGAACGCCACCGTGACCCTCTGCCACACCGGCACCCTCGACCTCGCCTCGCACACCCGTGCGGCGGACATCGTCATCGTCGCGGCCGGCGTGCCCGGGCTGCTCACCCCCGACATGATCACGCCCGGCGCGGTGGTGGTCGACGTCGGCATCACCCGGGTGATCGGCCCCGACGGCAAGGGCCGCTACACCGGCGACGTCGACCCCAAGGTCGCCGAGACCGCCGGCGGCCTGGTCCCGATGCCGGGGGCGTCGCCCGATGACCCGGGCCATGCTGCTGACCAACGTGGTCGAGCGGGCCGAGCGCGGCTGAGCGACCGTTCGCCGAGCGCGCTGAGGCCGCGGGGGCGAACGGGACGGCGGTGACGTAGGACCCATCCTGGCGATGCCCGCCGCCCCTGGCCTGATCGGTGCCAGGATGACTGATACGGTCCGGAAAACCGACTGGTATCAGGGAGTGGGACGACCATGGGTAAGAAGGTCACTGTCGTCGGGGCCGGTTTCTACGGCTCCACCACCGCACAGCGCCTGGCCGAGTACGACGTCTTCGACACCGTCGTCATCACCGACATCGTCGAGGGCAAGCCCGCGGGTATCGCACTGGACATCAACCAGTCGCGCCCCGTCGAGGGTTTCGAGACCCAGGTCGTCGGCGTCACCACCGGCCCGAACGGCGAGGGCTACGAGGCCATCGAGGGCTCGGACGTCGTCGTGATCACGGCCGGCCTGCCGCGCAAGCCGGGCATGAGCCGGATGGACCTGCTGGAGACGAACGCCAAGATCGTCCGTCAGGTCGCCGAGAACGTCGCCAAGTACGCCCCGGACGCCGTCGTCATCGTGGTCTCCAACCCGCTGGACGAGATGACCGCACTGGCCCAGCTCGCCACCAGGTTCCCCAAGAACCGGGTGCTCGGCCAGGCCGGCATGCTGGACACCGCCCGCTTCACCAACTTCGTGGCCGAGGCGCTGCAGGTGCCGGTCGCGTCGGTGAAGACCCTGACCCTCGGCTCGCACGGCGACACCATGGTCCCGGTGCCGTCGCAGAGCACGGTGAACGGCAAGCCGCTGCGTGACGCGATGCCGGCCGAGCAGATCGAGGAGCTGGTGGTCCGTACCCGCAACGGTGGCGCCGAGGTGGTCGCGCTGCTCAAGACGGGTTCGGCGTACTACGCCCCGTCGGCCGCCGCCGCCAAGATGGCCAAGGCGGTCGCCACCGACTCCGGCGAGGTCATGCCGGTCTGCGCCTGGGTCGACGGCGAGTACGGCATCTCCGGCGTCTACCTGGGCGTCGAGGCCGAGATCGGCCGCGAGGGCATCCGGCGGATCGTCGAGACCGGCCTGGACGCCGACGAGCTGGCCAGCCTCAAGGCGGCGGCCGAGGCCGTCCGTGCCAAGCAGGGCGACGTCGCCAACCTCTGACCACCCACCCCCGGGACCGCCACGTACCCGGCACGCACCACCCCAGCCTCGTCATCCAGGGCATGTCGTTGTCAGTCGATCTTCGATCACGACGATGTGCCCTGGATCGTTTCTGTCGGTGGGGGGAGGGAGCGGGTGGGGGCGTCAGAGGGTGACGCCGGTGACCAGCATCCGGTCGTCGCCCGACTCCAGCAGCACCGACTGGTGGCCGGGAGTGTGGCCGGGCGTGCTCAGCACGCGTACCCCCTCGGTCAGTGGGGTGTCGCCGTCGAGAACCCGCAGCTGGCCGGCGGCGCGCAACGGGTCGACCAGCCCGGCCGGCAGCGCCGGGGTGATCGTCTCCAGTGCCGGCAGCTCCGCCCGCTGGACCAGAGGGAAGAAGGCGCCCTCAGCGTCGGCGAGGGCGGTGACCGTGATAGACCCGAGGGTGCGACTCGGCGGCATCCGGCCATGTTGCCGGTGATCGCCCGTGCCGGCATCCGTTCTCCGGGTCTCGGGCTGCCGATCCACAGCGCGACCGAGGCCGGCTGGGGAACGCCAGCCGGTTCCAGTACGCTCGTACTGCTATAGCACGTGACCCCCCGAGAGGAGCGCCGGTCGATGGCGAAGATCAAGGTCAACAACCCGGTCGTGGAACTCGACGGCGACGAGATGACCCGGATCATCTGGAAGCAGATCCGGGAGCAGCTGATCCTGCCCTACCTCGACGTCGACCTGCACTACTACGACCTCTCGATCCAGCACCGAGACGAGACCGACGACCAGGTCACCGTCGATGCCGCCAACGCCATCAAGGAGCACGGCGTCGGCGTCAAGTGCGCCACCATCACGCCGGACGAGGCCCGGGTCGAGGAGTTCGGCCTCAAGAAGATGTGGCGGTCGCCGAACGGCACCATCCGCAACATCCTCGGCGGCGTCGTCTTCCGCGAGCCGATCATCATGTCCAACGTGCCGCGGCTGGTGCCGGGCTGGACCAAGCCGATCATCATCGGCCGGCACGCGCACGGCGACCAGTACAAGGCCACCGACTTCGTCGTCCCCGGCCCGGGCACGGTGACCATCACCTACACCCCGGCCGACGGCTCCGCGCCGATGGAGCTGGAGGTCGCCAACTTCCCGGGCGGCGGCATCGCCATGGGCATGTACAACTTCGACGAGTCGATCCGTGACTTCGCCCGCGCCTCGTTCCGGTACGGCCTGGACCGCAACTACCCGGTCTACCTGTCGACCAAGAACACCATCCTCAAGGCGTACGACGGCCGCTTCAAGGACATCTTCGCCGAGGTCTTCGAGGCGGAGTTCAAGGACGAGTTCGCCGCCGCCGGCATCACCTACGAGCACCGGCTGATCGACGACATGGTCGCCGCCGCGCTCAAGTGGGAGGGTGGCTACGTCTGGGCCTGCAAGAACTACGACGGTGACGTGCAGTCCGACACCGTCGCGCAGGGCTTCGGCTCGCTCGGCCTGATGACGTCGGTGCTGCTCTCCCCGGACGGTCGCACGGTCGAGGCGGAGGCCGCCCACGGCACCGTCACCCGGCACTACCGGCAGTGGCAGAAGGGCGAGAAGACCTCGACCAACCCGATCGCGTCGATCTACGCCTGGACCCGCGGCCTCGCCCACCGTGGCAAGCTGGACGGCACCCCGGCGGTCACCGAGTTCGCGGAGACCCTGGAGCGGGTCTGCGTCGAGACGGTCGAGGGCGGTCAGATGACCAAGGACCTCGCGCTGCTCATCTCGCGGGACGCCCCGTGGCTGACCACCGACGAGTTCATGAACGCGCTCGACGAGAACCTGGCGCGCAAGCTCGCCTGATTCTCCGCGTCACCGACAGGGCCCGCCGGCAGCGCCTGCGGGCTCCGTCGTACCCGCCGCCGGGCACCCCGTTCGGTGGCGTCCGCGTCACCGATGGGCGAGGTGTTCGTTTAACAGGCTGGACGTGATGCCAGTCATGTCCAGGAAGGTTGACCACGCGGTCGCCTCGCGGCATTGAGCGCCGAACAGCCAGCCTTCCCGGCTGTCGCGCACAGCCAGCCGTCCCTTCCCTGCGGGGGGCCCTGTCCCGGGCCCCCCGCGCCCTGTTGCCCGCTGCCGCGCTCAGACCGCGCGAAGCAACTCGGCCGCCCGCTCGGGCGCGATGTCGTTGATGAAGACCCCCATGCCCGACTCGGAACCGGCCAGGTACTTCAGCTTGTCCTTGGCCCGTCGGATGCTGAACAGCTGCAGGTGCAGGTGGCCCAGCTCGCGGTCGATCCGTACCGGGGCCTGGTGCCAGGCCGCGATGTACGGCATGGGCATGTCGAACAGCCCGTCGAAGCGGCGCAGCACGTCCAGGTAGAGCGGCCCGAAGGCGTCCCGCTCCGCGTCGCTGAGCGCCGGGATGTCCGGCACCGGCCGGTGCGGTGCGACGTGCACCTCGAACGGCCAGCGGGCGGCCGCCGGGACGTACGCCCGTCCAGTGCTCGTTCGCCGTGACCACCCGGGTCGCCGGCGGCCCGCTCGGCGGCGAGCACGTCGGCGTAAAGGTTGCCGCCGCCGGTGCGCTCCGCGTTGCCGGCGGGCCGCGCCGAGCAGCGCCCGGGTCCGCGGCGTGACGAACGGGTACGCGTAGATCTGGCCGTGCGGGTGGTGCAGCGTCACCCCGATCTCGACGCCCCGGTTCTCGAAGCAGAACACCTGCTCCACCCCGGGCAGCTCGCCCAGTGCCGTGGTCCGGTCGGCCAGCGCGTCCAGGACGGTCCGCACCCGGCGCGGCGGCAGGCTGGCGAAGGAGGCGTTGTGGTCGTCGGTGAAGCAGACCACCTCGCAGCGCCCCCGCCCCGGCCGGACCGGGGTGAACGGGGTGATCTCGGCCGGCTCGTCGGCCACCCGCTGGCTGAGCGAGGGAAACCGGTTCTCGAAGACGGCCACGTCGTAGTCGGGCGCCGGGATCTCGCTGAGCCGGTCGGCCGTCGACGGGCAGAGCGGGCACTGGTCGGCCGGGGGCAGGAAGGTGCGGGTCTGCCGGTGCACGGCCACCGCCACCCACTCGTCGGCCAGCGGGTCGTAACGCAGCTGCGACGCCGGTGGGGGCGGCGGAAGCTCCCGCCGGTCCGGCTGGTCCCGGACCGCGTCGTCCCGCTCGTCGAAGTAGACTAGCTCGCGGCCGTCGGCCAGCTCGATGGTCGTGCGCTTCACCGCACCGTCCCTTCCGTCGTCGGCGCGGTCGTCGTGCGGCCCGCCCTCGTCCCCGGCACGATCAGCAGCTCGCCCACGTGCTCCTGCAGTACCCCTCGGGCCTCGGGGTCCAACCGGTCGTTGGTGACCAACACGTCGGCGGCGCCCAGCTCGACGATGGAGGAAATGCCGACCGTGCCCCACTTGGTGTGGTCGGCGAGCACGACCAGCCCGTCGGCGGCCGCCACCAGGGCCCGGTCGGTCTCCGCCTCCATCAGGTTCGGGGTGGTGAAGCCGGCCCGCTCGGTGATCCCGTGCACGCCGAGGAAGAGCAGGTCCAGGTGCAGCGACCGGACCGCCCCGACGGCGAGCGGGCCGACCAGGGCGTCCGAGGGCGTACGCACCCCGCCGGTCAGCACCACCGTGTGATCGGGTCGACCGGCCGCGTGCAGGATCTCGGCCACCGGCAGCGAGTTGGTCACCACGGTCAGGCCCGGCACGTCGACCAGCCGGCGGGCCAGCTCGGCGGTGGTCGTGCCGGCGGAGAGGGCGATCGCCGCGCCCGGGCGGACGAGCTGTGCGGCCCGGGCGGCGATGGCGGCCTTCTCGGGCAGCTGGCGGACGGACTTCGCGTCGAAGCCCGGCTCGTCGGTCGAGCTGGGGCCGGCGACCGTCGCGCCGCCGTGCACCTTGGCCAGCAGGCCCCGGTCGTGCAGCGTCTCCAGGTCGCGCCGGATGGTCATGTCGGAGACGCCGAACTCGCTGGCCAGCTCGGTGACCCGGACCCCGCCGGTGCTGCGGACCCGCTCCAGGATGGCCGCCTGTCGCTGCCGCGCCAGCATCCGCCGTACCTCCGGGCTCCCGCGCGACCCTCACGCGCTCAAACGTATTCCAACAAAGATGAACACTAGCGCGCGTGCCGGCCCGGCGGAAGGCGCCACCGGTGGGCAGGGATCAGGTGGGCCGGAGCTTGGGCTCCACCCAACCGCTCTCGGTCAGGTGGTGCAGCACCGCCTGCACCGCGTCGTCGACCGTCAGGTCGGTGGTGTCGACGACCAGGTCGGCGTCGGTCGGCTCCTCGTACGGGTCGTCGACGCCGGTCATCCCGGTGAGCAGGCCGGCCCGGGCCCGCGCGTACAGGCCCTTGCGGTCGCGCCGCTCGCAGACCTCCAGCGGGGTGGCGACGTGGACCAGCAGGAAACCCGCCCCGCCAGCCAGCGCCATCTCCCGGGCGGTCGCCCGCGCCTGCGCGTACGGCGCGATCGGGCAGCAGATCCCGACCCCCCCGGTGCCGGGCGATCTCGGCGGCCACCCAGCCGATCCGCCGGACGTTGAGATCCCGGTCGGCCCGGGAGAAACCGAGCCCGGCGGAGAGCTCGCGGCGCACCACGTCCCCGTCGAGCAGGGTGATCGTGCGGTCACCCTGCTCCCGCAGCGCGTCCGCCAGCCCCCGGGCGATCGTCGACTTGCCGGAGCCGGACAGCCCGGTCAGGAAGACCACCAGACCCCGGTGCCGCCGCGGCGGCCGGGCCTTCGCCAGCTCCTTGGCCACCGCCGGCGGGGTGTGCCACTCCGGCAGCGGGAACCCGCGGTCCAGCAGGTCGTCGATCTCCGCCTGGCTCAGCGCCAGCCGGCGGTTGCGTGGCGGAATGTCCTCCCGCCAGCGCCACTGCCCGTCCCGGTTGTCGTAGGCCAGCTCCCGGGGCACCAGCACCCGCAGCCCGGCGCCGGAGAGCATCTCGCCGGTGGAGAGCAGGTGGGTGACGCCGTACGCGGCCGAGATCCGCGCCCGCAGCAGTGCGTCGCTGATCTCGTCCCGCCGACGGGCCAGCGGTACCGCGATCACGGTGGCCGGGGGCATCCGGTCCCGGGCGGCGAAGATGCTGCGTACCAGCGCCTCCGACGGCAGGCCGCCCGTGCCGTCCTCGCCTAGCGGGATCATCACCAGCAGGTGGGCGGCGAGCGTCCGGGCCGCGTGCGCGATCTCGGCCAGCTGCGGGCGATGCAGCGGACGGTCGGCGATCACCCCGAGCACCCGGCCAGGAGGCAGCAGCGCGCGAACCTCCTCCGGGCTGCGGCGCAGCCGCTGGAACGGCCCGTGACCGCCGTCGCCGAGCCGACGGACCGTGCCGCCGACACCGGCCACGCCCTCGCGCACCGGCCAGACGTCGGTCACCTCCAGCGCGGCCACCGGGGCGCCCTCGCCGTCGGTGAGCACCAGGGCCCGGTGCGGCGGGTCGGCCGCATCCAGCCCGTCGGCGAGCGCCGCCGGCACCTGGAGGGTCACCGGAACCGGCCACGGGGTGCCGTCGGCGAGCCGGCCGCGGCGGCCGAGCGACGCCAGATCGGCCCGGGTCATGAAGCCGGTCAACGGGGCATACGCCCCGGTCAGCAGCAGCTCCAGGTCGGCCAGCTCCCCGGCGCGCGGCGTGTACGCCGGCGCATCCCGAAGCACCTCGTCGGGCAGCACCCACCCGTTGTTCATCGAACCCCCACTCGCCGGCCGGCACACAGTTTCTCAGTCGACCGGCGATCGGTCGAGAGCGCCACTCCCGATCGGGTCGCGAAGGGCGCGGCCGGCGGCTCGCCGGCGACCACCACCCAGGTCAACGGTGCGCGCAGCAGTCGGGAGGACATGCCGTCGAGTCTGCCGGCCGGAGCCGCCCGGTCACCGGGGCGAGACGTGACGAAAGCCTTACCCCCTAGTGGGTATATCCGCGAGGATCAGGGGCGCGCCGGATGCCGCAACGGGCGTCGGCTCCCTACGCTGAGCGGCGTGACACTCATCGCGACCGAGTCGCTGACCAAGACGTACGGGGGTCGGGTCACCGCACTGGCCGACCTGACCGTCGCGGTCGAGCCGGGGATCATCGGCCTGGTCGGCGCGAACGGCGCCGGCAAGTCCACCCTGATCAAGATCCTGCTGGGTCTGCTCGCCCCGACCAGCGGCCGGGTCCGGGTGCTCGGCCTCGACCCGACCACCGATCCCGCGGCGGTCCGCGCCCGGGTCGGCTACATGCCCGAGCACGACGCGCTCCCGCCCGACCTCTCCGCCGCCGAACTCGTCACCCACCTGGCGCGGATGAGCGGCCTGCCGCGCACGGTCGCCCGCGAGCGCGCCTCCGAGGCGCTGCGCCACGTCGGGCTCTACGAGGAGCGCTACCGCCCGGTCGGCGGTTACTCCACCGGCATGAAGCAGCGGGTCAAGCTGGCCCAGGCGCTGGTGCACGACCCGGACCTGCTGCTGCTCGACGAGCCGACCAACGGCCTCGACCCGGCCGGCCGGGACGCGATGCTCGCGCTGGTGCACCGGATCGGCACCGAGTTCGGCATCTCCGTGCTGGTCTGCTCGCACCTGCTCGGCGAGGTGGAACGGATCTGCGACACGCTGGTCGCCATCGACGGCGGTCGGCTGCTGCGCGCCGACCACATCGCCGCGATGACCTCGGCCACCGACGTGCTCGCCGTCGAGGTCAGCGAGGGTACGGACGACCTCGCCGCCCGGCTCGCCGCGCTCGACCTGCCGGTGCGCCGGGAGGGGCGGCTGCTGCTCGTCCCGCTCGCCGACGACGGCACGTACGACCTCATTCTCGGCGCGGTCGCCGAGCTCGACCTGCCACTGCACCGCCTGGACCAGCGCCGGCACCGGGTGGCCGAACTCTTCGCCACGAGGGAGCCCAGCAATGCCTGAGCCGACCGGCGTCATCCACGACATCGGCTACCAGCGGTACACCGGCCCCCGGCTGGGCCGCCGGCACGTCTTCGGCGCGCTCTACCTGCACGGGTTGCGTACCGCGTTCGGGCTGGGCCGCACCGCCAAGGCGAAAATCTTCCCCTGGCTGGTGGTCGGGATCGTGACCGTGACCGCCGCCGCGCTGACCGCGGTACGCACCCAGATCGGCCAGGTCCTGCTGACGTACGCCCAGTTCGCCGACGCGATGAGCTGGCTGGTCATCTTCTTCGTCGCGGTGGTCGCGCCCGAGCTGGTCTCCCGCGACCTGCGCAGCGGCGTGCTCCCGCTCTACTTCTCCCGGCCGCTGCCGCGCGGGGACTACGCGCTGGCCAAGCTCGCCGCCCTGGTGACCGCGCTCTGGCTGCTGCTCGGCGGCCCGCAGCTGGTGATGTTCCTCGGCGCCGCGTTCACCACCAAGACCGGGATGCGCGGGGTCTGGAACGAGCTGCTGGACCTGCTGCCGGGCCTGCTCTACGCCGGGCTCTGGGCGGTGGTCTTCGCCTCGGTCGGGTTGCTGGTCGCCTCGCTCACCGGCAAGCGCGCCTTCGCCGCCGGCGGCATCGTCGCGGTCTTCCTGATGACCACGCCGATCGTCGGCACGCTGTCGATCATGCCGTCCCGGACGGTGAACGAGCTGGCCGGGCTCGCCTCGCCGTCGACGCTGGTGCAGGGGGTCGGCGCCTGGGCGCTGCGCGACTGGTTGCTCACCGGCGAGCAGTCCGCCGGGGTCTCCGTCGGCCGGTTCGGCCCGGTCTACGCGGCGGCGGCCCTGCTGCTGGTGGCCGGCTCGATCGTCCTGCTGCTGGCCCGGTACCGGAAGGTGGCCACCCGATGAGCGCGACCAGCACCGAGCGGACCCTGTCCCCGACCGCCGCCGAGTCGTCCGGCTCCGCGGCCAGCACGTTGGACCTCGCCGGCGTCTCCCGCTGGTACGGCAACGTGGTGGCGGTCAACGACGTCACCATGCGCCTCGGCCCGGGCGTGACCGGGCTGCTCGGCCCGAACGGCGCCGGCAAGACGACACTGCTGCACATGATGGCCGGCTTCCTCGCCCCGTCCCGCGGCGCGGTGACCCTGGACGGCGCGCCCACCTGGCGCAACCCCGGGGTCTACCGGCGGCTCGGATTGGTCAGTGAGCGGGAGGCGGTGCACACCTTCCTCACCGCCCAGGAGTTCGTGCTGGCCAGCGCGAAGCTGCACCGGCTGCCCGACCCGGAGGCCGCGACCCGCCGGGCCATTGCGCTGGTCGAAATGGAGAGCGCGCAGGACCGTCGGATCGGCACGTACTCCAAGGGGATGCGGCAGCGCACCCGGGTCGCCGCCGCGCTGGTGCACGACCCGCAGGTGCTGCTGCTCGACGAGCCGTTCAACGGGATGGACCCGCGCCAACGGCTGCACATGATGGGGCTGCTGCACTCGCTCGGCGACGCCGGCCGGACAATCCTGTTCAGCTCGCACATCCTGGAAGAGGTCGAGCAGGTCTCCGGGACGGTGCAGGTGATGGTCGCCGGCCGGCTGGCCGCCTCGGGCGACTTCCGCACCATCCGGCGGCTGATGACCAACCGTCCGCACGTCTTCGCGGTCCGCTCCACCGACGACCGGGCGCTGGCCGTCGCGTTGATCGCCGAGCCGTCGGTCACCGGCGTCGAGCTGGACCGCAACGGCCTGACCGTGCGGGCCGGCGACTACGGCGCCTTCACCCGGGCACTGCCGAAGGTCGCCCTGGCCCGGGGCATCCGGGTCCGGCAGCTGCTGCCCGCGGACGAGTCCCTGGAGAGCGTCTTCTCCTATCTGGTGGAGGCCTAGCGGTGGGTGCGAGGAGTGAACGAGCGCAGCGAGTGAGCCCCGCAGTCACGAACGAAAGGGCCTGAGGCCATGTCGACCGTTTCCTGGATCACCGCCCGCGGGCTCTTCGGCCGCCGCCGGTTCCTGATGCTGCTCCCACTCCCGGCCGTGCTGCTGGTGCTCGCCGTGACCTCCCGTGCGCTGGGGGTGGATCCCGGCCAGTGGGGGCCGCCGGTGCTGGTCGGACTGGGCCTGGCCGTGGTGCTGCCGGTGGTCGCGCTGATCGTGGGCACCGGCGTGCTGGGCGCCGAGATCGACGACGGCACGGTGGTGCACATCCTGACCAAGCCGCTGCCGCGCTGGCAGATCGTGCTGCCGAAACTGGCGGTGGCGACCGGGGTCACCGCGGTCACCGTCGCCGTGCCGCTCTACGTCGCGGGCGTGCTCGCCCATTCGGTACGCCTCGGCCTGGCGCTCGCCGTCGCCGCCTCGCTGGGGGCGCTGGCGTACTCGGCGCTGTTCGTGGCGCTCAGCCTGCTCACCCGGCGCCCGGTCCTGCTCGGCCTGGTCTACGTGCTGATCTGGGAGGGGCTGCTCGGCAACGTGGTCAGCGGCACCAAGGTGCTCTCGATCCAGCAGTACGTGATCGCCCTGGCCGACCGGCTGGCCCCGACCGAGCTGCTCGGCACCACCGTCTCCGTAACGGTGGCGGCGGTGATGACGGCACTGGTCAGCGTCGGCTTCACCGTGCTGGCCGTCGACCGGCTCCGGTCGTACAGCGTGGCGGGCGAGACCAGCTGACCGGGGACGATCCGGCCGGCCGGTCCGGGCCGCCCGGCGATGGTAGGGCTGGCCGGATGGACCCGGCCGGCCCGGTCGGCCAGGCTGGTGCCGTGGAGGCGCGAGCGGGCCGGGTGCTGCCCCGGCAGTCGTATCCGGACCGCACCCGGCACTGGGCGACCAGCCTGGCGATCGCCGGTACGGCCGCCGCGGCGGCCACCACCGCCGCCCAGAGCACCGGCCACTTCCACTGGTGGGCCAACTTCATCCTGATCCCCGGCGCGCTGATCGCGGCGTCCGGCGGACCGCTGCTCGCCCGGGGCGGCGGCCGGGCCTTCGTCGGGTACGTCTTCACCTGCGTCGGGGCGCTGGTCTTCGCGGTCGGCGCGCTGCTGATGTTCGGCACGATGGAACGCGGCTGGCCGCTGATGATCGTGCTGCCCCTGCCTGGCGGTCGCCGGCACCTACCGGTGGCGGCCGGCGCACCCGCTGGCCCGCGGGCTGCACCGGGCGGTCGCGCTGCTGGCACTGGCCGGCGCCCTGCTCGGCGGCACCATCCAGCTGATCCATGTCGGCCTGGTCGACTTCGGCGAGCGCCGCTGGTGGGGTGGCTTCCTGATGCTTGCCGGGATCATCGTGCTGGGCAACGCGGTCGAGCTGACCCGGCACCGGATGCCGTACCGCCTCCAGGCGATCACCCTGCTGGTCGGGCCGGCCGTGGTCGCCGTGCTGCTCGGCCTGCGCCTGCTCCGCGGCCGGTGACCCATGGTGGGCCCCCCGCCGGGCGGGCGCTGGTTCAGAAGGCGCAGGCGATGACCAGCTCGGGGGTGCGGTCGGGCAGCAGGTCCAGCTTGCCGATCCGGCCGGCCGCCCGCAGGTCGCCGGAGACCAGGGTGAGCCGGTCCAGCAGCGCTGCCGGGCCGAGCGCCTCGGCCAGCGGCACCTCCGCCCGCATCGAGAGCTTCCGCTCCGACTTGGCCCGGCGCACCTGGCTCAGCGCGTCACCGGCCAGTCGCAGCAGCTCCGGGTCGCCGTCGCCGCGGATCGCCCGCCCCACCTCGTGGTGGTGGGCCAGGTCGACAGGTGCACCGAGCCGTACCGCCACCACGACCAGACCTCCTCGGTCACGTACGGCAGCACCGGGGCGAAGAGTCGCAGCTGCGCCGAGAGCGCGGTGGCCAGCGCCGCCCGCGCCGAGTCCGCCCCCGGCCCGGTCCCGTAGGCGCGCTCCTTGACCAGCTCGATGTAGTCGTCGCAGAACCGCCAGAAGAACGACTCGCTCGCCTGCAGCGCGGCGGTGTGGTCGTACCCGTCGAAGGCCGCGGTCGCGGTGGCCACCACGGTGGAGAGCTCGGTGAGCATGGCGGTGTCCAGCGGCTCGGTCGCCAGGGCGCGCAACGCGTCGGCGGCGCCCAGCCCGAGGGCGAACTTCGACGCGTTGAGCAGCTTGGTGGCGAGCCGCCGGCCGACCTTGATCTGGGCCGGGTCGAAGGCGAGGTCCATGCCCGGCCGGCCGTTGGCCGCCCAGTACCGCACCGCGTCGGAGCCGTGCTGCTCCAGCAGCCCCATCGGGGTGACCACGTTCCCCTTGGACTTCGACATCTTCTTCCGGTCCGGGTCGAGGATCCAGCCGGAGAGCACCGCGTCCCGCCAGGGCAGCGTCCCGTGCTCGAGATGGGACCGCACGATCGACGAGAACAGCCAGGTCCGGATGATGTCGTGCCCCTGCGGCCGCAGGTCCAGCGGGAAGACCCGCCCGAACAGGTCCGGGTCCCGTTCCCAGCCGCCGACGATCTGCGGGGTCAGCGACGAGGTGGCCCAGGTGTCGAGCACGTCCGGGTCGCCGACGAAGCCGCCCGGCCGGCCGCGTTGCGACTCGTCGTAGCCGGGCGGCGGCTCGCTGGACGGGTCGACCGGCAGCATCGACTCGTCCGGTGTGAGAAGGTGAGACCAGTCCGGCTCGCCAGTGTCGTCGAGCCGGTACCAGACCGGCACCGGCACGCCGAAAAAGCGCTGCCGGCTGACCAGCCAGTCCCCGGTCAGGCCGCGCACCCAGTGCTCGTAGCGGTGCCGCATGTGTTCCGGCACCCAACGCAGCTCCCTGCCCCGGGCCAGCAGCGCGTCGCGCAGCTCCGGTTCGCGCCCGCCGTTGCGCAGGTACCACTGCCGGGTGGAGACGATCTCCAGCGGGCGGTCGCCCCGCTCGTAGAACTTCACCGGGTGGGTGATCTCGCGCGGCTCGCCGACCAGGTCGCCCGCGTCGGCCAGCATGCCGACCAGCGTCCGTCGGGCACCGGCCACCGTCTGCCCGGCCAGCGCCGCGTACGGCTCGGCCGGCACGCCGGCCGGCGGCTCCGGCAGCAGCCGACCGTCCCGGCCGATCACCACCCGGGTCTCCAGGTCCAGGTCCCGCCACCAGGTCACGTCGGTCAGGTCACCGAACGTGCAGACCATCGCGACGCCGGTGCCCTTGCCCGGGTCCGCCAGCGGGTGCGCGCGCACCGGCACCTCGACCCCCGAAGACGGGGGTACGCACGGAGCCGCCGACCAGGTCCGCGTAGCGCTCGTCGTCGGGGTGGCAGACCAGCGCCACGCAGGCCGGCAACAGCTCCGGCCGGGTCGTGTCGATCAGCACCTCGCGCCCGCCCGGCCCGGTGAACCGCAACCGGTGGTACGCCCGGGGCGCTCCCGGTCCTCCAGCTCCGCCTGCGCCACCGCGGTGGCGAACCCGACGTCCCAGAGCGTCGGCGCCTCCGCCTGGTACGCCTCACCCCGGGCCAGGTTCCGCAGGAACGCCCGTTGCGAGCTGGACCGGGCCACCCGCCCGATCGTGGTGTACGTCAGCGACCAGTCCACCGACAGCCCGAGCCGCCGCCAGAGCGCCTCGAAGACCTGCTCGTCATCGGCCGTCAACCGCTCGCACAGCTCAACGAAGTTGCGCCGGGAGATCGACGTCGGGTTCTTCCGGGCCTCCTCCGTCACCGGCACCGCCGGCGGCCGCCACTGCGGGTCGTACGGCAGCGACGGGTCGCAGCGCACCCCGTACACGTTCTGCACCCGGCGCTCGGTGGGCAGGCCGTTGTCGTCCCAGCCCATCGGGTAGAACACTGTCCGGCCGCGCATCCGCTGAAACCGGGCCACGGTGTCGGTGTGCGTGTACGAGAAGACATGCCCCATGTGCAGTTCGCCCGACACGGTCGGCGGCGGGGTGTCGATCGCGTACACGTCCGAGCGCTCCTTCGAGCGGTCGAACGCGTACGTGCCCTCCTCCTGCCAGCGGTGCGCCCAGGTCTCCTCGAGGCCGTCCAGGGTCGGACGCTCGGGGACGCCGGTGCGAGTCGTCCTCGCCGTGTCGGTCATCGTTCGATCCTAGGCAGCGGCCACCCCGCAACCACGGCTTAAGCGCCGTGGCGTACCGGCGGTCGACGGGTCACGGCGCGATCGGGCCGAGCAGTGGGCCCCAGGTGGCGAGCTGGAAGCCCAGCGTCCCGCCGGTCTTCGCGTTCACCGTGTCCAGGATGGTGGAGACCGGCGCGTACGAGTTGTTCTCGTCGGGGTTGCTGCACGGGCCCTGGCCCGGGGTCCCGTGGGAGAGGATGCCCAGTGCCTTGCCGTCGGACTCGGTGAAGAGCGGTCCCCCGCTGTCGCCCGGCCGGGCGCAGATCCGGACGTCGATGCCGCCGCTGCCCTTGCCGGTGATCTCTCCGCACCGGGTGCCGGGCAGGTAGCCGGCGCCGGCGCCGGAGTCGACGTACGTCTCACCGGCCTTCGGCGTGTACGCGGAGCCGGTCGCGCAGACCACCCAGCCGACCTGGATCGCGCTCTGCGCCACGTACCCGGTGATCGCCACGTCCCGGCTGCCCTGGGCGCCGCAGTGCGGGTTGTCCGGCACGCACCAGTAGGTGACCAGGCTGCGCGGGTCGGTGACCCGCCGCGGGTAGGCCCACCGGCTGAACGCTCCGGCCTGGTACGGCATGACCGCGTAGTCGTTCGGGTAGGCGTTCTGGGCCAGCACCGGGCTGGTCGACTCCACCCCCACCGGCACCTTCGGCCCGAGGTACTGGTGCCAGGTGCTGTCCACGTGGGTGTGCCGCGCGCCGACCACGCAGTGACCGGCGGTGAGCAGGTAGTAGGCCCCGGTCCGGGCGCGGACGTTGAAGCCGACGCTGCAGCCCCCCACCGTGCCGTTCGGGTAGGCGTTCTGGGCCAGCACCGGGCTGGTCGACTCCACCCCCACCGGCACCTTCGGCCCGAGGTACTGGTGCCAGGTGCTGTCCACGTGGG